>NZ_JHEG04000001.1:8749122-9000914 GCF_000760695.4 Tolypothrix bouteillei VB521301
GTTAAAGTCGCATCAAAGGTACTTGCGATCGCATACTTAGCAGTATTTAAGTTTCCTTCCGCCAAATTTGCTTTTGCAAAAGCGTACACTGACTCATCATTTTGAGCCACGGGTACATCTAATTGCTCGTAAGCCTCTTTGGAAATTTGCTTGTATTTATAAATTTTTGCCTCATCATCTGCTTTTAAGCCACAAATTTTTAAAGTCCCTGTTGTCCCGTTAATTTTCTTAGCACTTTGAGAGAAAAGAATTTGATAGCTGTAATCAGCAGCTAAAGGTTCTTCTATCGCTGGTGCTACCGAACTACCTAGTAATTTAGAAGTGCTGTAAATAGCGTTGTAAACTTCTTTGACATCACCTGCTTTAATACATACACCAGAGACAAGATTGGCAATCTTGGAAAGAAGTTTAAAGTCAGATGAATGGGAATAAGCAATGGTATTCACAAAAACATCTTTGCCTTTTAGTTCTTGGCAAATTGTCTCTAGAGCTTTTGCTTCCGCGCTGGGGCTAGTGTCGTTCGCATAACCATCGCTGTGGAGAGTGATAGCAGTTAATTCTCCCTCTTGTATCATTGATTTTGCCATCTCCATAGATTGAGAGATGCACGTTGCGTAAGTTGCGCGAATTTGGCGAATGGCTTCTAGGTAGGGAGAATTTTGTTTCATCACTTCTTGAATGGGAATTCGTTGGAAGTGACAGGTGACATCGCCTTTAGAAGAGTAAGAGATTAAGGTGATAACTAACTGGAAATTGATGTATTCATCAAGAGTCAGAAGTTTAATCAAAGTGTCTTTTAATGCTTGAATGTCACCGTACATCGAACCAGAGCGATCGATGATAATGATGCTATGGGCTACGGATTTTTCCGGAATATCGCCTGGTTTTCTTTCTAAGTAAAGTTTATCCACTAGATAATAAGCTTTTTCTTTACCCGCAAAATTGTACAGAGTAAATTTTGTTCTGGTGTTTTCAGTGGATGTACTGTTATTTTGAGTGGGTTTTGCACTGTTGTTTTTTGATGATTTCTTTGCCATATTTATTCTTTCCCCGATAATGGTAAGCTAAAGTAACAATTCGGAAGTTTCAGGTATAAAGTAAAGACATAGAGAGTGTCTTTTTTATCCTTCACACTTTATCCTTCATCTTTTCCTGCGGTCACCCTGGATAATACGAGTTTCTTGAAAAGCTCGTAATTTAAGGGTAAACACGTAGTTTTTTTGTGCAAAAAGCTATGCTAGTTTAATTGGCATGGTAAATGCAGATATTTGTAGAGCGAAACGAACAAAGAGAAGAACTTTGGTAATCTTCTGCGGAGAGAAGGGTTGGGGATGAGGGCTATCCTGTATTTATATAGTACAATTGTACTAAAATAATGTCAAGTCAAGAAATTCTTCTTTGAAAAACTGAGTGGCTTTTTCGCATGTTATAACCGAGAGAATCACGACTCAGCCATTGTTTTGATCATGACAATAGTGCAACTAACATCCAGAATTGAAAGTGTGAAGGTCTACTCTGCTGGAGCGACAGTTACCCGGATTGCTGAGTTCCCTCTGATACCAGAAAAATTACCAGAACAGGTAGAAATTGCTGAACTCCCTCTCAGTCTTGAGGATAGCAGTGTTAGAGTAAAAGTGGAAGTCGAACGGGGCGCAGCGCCTCTTGCTAACGATGTTCGTATTGGTCTAGCCGTTCCTCCACCTCGAGAAATACCAAATCCGCCTCTTGATGAGGAAATACGTGCTGCGACTGCTTGCGTCCAACAGCTAGAGAACCTCATCACTCTTATTGAGAATGAAATTGAGGTGTTAGATAAGTTACACGTACCCAACCGTCCCAAAGAAGAACCGGGTAAAGCTCCTCCTCCTTCTCCAACAAGCGCACGCCTTGCACTGGCAAATTTTAGTGACGAGCAAATTCGCCTCCGCCTTCAAGAAGCGCGAGAAAATAAGGAAAAACTGAGGTTAGCTCGAGAAAACTTGGCAGACTTGAAACAAAAGCAGCATTTGGCTTCAAGTGCAAAGGATGCTCGACCAAACGAGCTTCGCAAAACAGCTATAGTTAGCTTGAGTTATGAAGGGGAAGCTCTTGAGACTGAGGTCGGACAGTTAATCGTAGAATATTTTGTTCCTGGCGCACGTTGGACACCAACTTATGTGTGTCGGTTAAATAGTGCTGAATCTAGTGCGTCTATTGCAGTGCGATCGCTCTTATGTCAGCGCACGGGTGAAGATTGGTCTGGAGTGCGCTTGGAGCTTTCTACTGCAGAACCATTGGCTTGGTGTGCGCTACCAGAGTTACCATCCTTACGACTTGGCAAAGCTCAACCCGTGAGTAAAAAATCGGGGTGGCGCAGACCTCCAATTGGTGTTGAAGCCCTTTTTGAGGATTACGACCGACAACAGGAGGCTGCACTACTTGCCAGCATACCTGAAAGTGCGATTCCAGATGATTTCTCATCAGTGTATGTTCCACCTCTGACACACGTTCATCCTTTAAAGCCACAGTTAGAAACTCTTGAAGAAGAATTTGAGCGGGGCTTTTCTGCACCCGGTGCTGTATATGGTGCTGCGTATGGTGCTGCATATGATGAAGACCAAGCGCCTCAAGATCGCACCAGCTCGATTCCTATTGAAGAATTGCAACTCAGTACAGCAGCATTAAAAGCTCTCAAACGCGCTCAAATTAACACTGTTGCGGATGTATTGAACTTAACACAAGAAGATTTACAACAAATCCAATATTTGAGCCAAAAGTCTGCTCGAGAGTTGATTAACGCCTTACAACAGCGTTTGGGTATTACTCTCCCGTCAGAAAAGAATGAAGACATTGCAGTTCTCAAGAGTTTGGAGAGGCGAGGTACACCAGCACCATCACCAGCACCAGAATTTTTAACTCGCAGCAGGGGACTGAGCCGACCCCCTCTCAGTAAAAGCGATCGCCAAGGGTTCGATTTACTCCTAGCATATAATATGATGCGATTGGGCGGAGCTAATAACCATGCAAAGCGCGGCAAATTATCTATTGAGCAACAAGAGGAAGTTTATTTAGAAAGCCTCAAACGCCACCAAGTTGTAGTGAATTTTAATGTCTTGGAAATCGTACAACAAGCCGTCAATGATGCCCAAAGTTGTCTTGGGACAACACTTCCCCCTGGTGGGATTAACGTGCGAACCGTAGCTGGGTCTTTTGATTATGCCTACCGTGCAGACGGACGAGTAGATGTTCCTTCTGATGGGCAATTTCATTCTGTGGCATTGACCTGTAAAACAACGGATGTAGACTTGCGGTATATAGTCGTTCCCCGTGAAGATACCAATGTCTTCCGAATTGCCCAACTTCGCAATCCCTTGCTAGCACCGCTACTTGCCGGTTCTGCGGATGTTTACGTAGATGGTGAGTATATTTTATCTACTAATATTGCTACAGTGCCCCCTCAAGGACACATGGAACTGGGGCTTGGGGTTGAACAAAGCATTAAGGTTGCTCGGAATACGTCTTATCAGGAAGTGCGATCGGGTGAAACGATAGTTGCTTTCAACGAACTGCGCCATCTTATTAAAATTGATATTAACAACTTGATGTCGAGGAACGTAAAAATAGAAGTGCGGGAACGCCTTCCCATCCCGGCGGAAGGTGCTAAAGTTGATGTCCAAATCGAACGGGTTACACCTGTTTGGGAGAAGTACAAACAGCAAGAACGTTCTGCACCCATAGTTGGGGGTTACCGTTGGTTGGCGGAAGTTCCAGCAAAAGAAAAAGAAAGTTTATCCGTTGAGTATACTATCAAGACTTTTGTTGATAGCGAACTTATTGGTGGAAATCGGCGAGAAGGGTAAGAGGGATTTTTGACAAACCGCATCAGGCGCAAAGAACACACAGGAGAGGAACACACAGAGATCATGCAAGCGAGTGAAAAATTAAAGCACAGAATTCAGCCATTAACGATAGATGCTCCCGTCTCTTTAGTGACTTTACTAGAAGACCGAGCACAGGTAAGACGAATTGGTAAAGTTAATTTAAATCAGGGATTGTGGCGCGTTAAAGTAGAGCAAGTAGCTCCCGTACTTTCAGATAAATCGCTCCGTGCTGAGTATTGCAGTGAGCAGCGAGAATCGCGGATCGACGATGTACGCGTCCGCCGTCAAATGCTTGTTAAAGAAGCAGAACGACCCGAAGAATTCCAAGCTTTGTATGCAGAATTTAGAGCGCTTTTGCAATCTTTTAACAATACTTCTGAAGACCGCCAACACTTGGAATCTTGTTTTGAAAGGGTAAATACTATTCTGACGAAAAGTTTGCAGGAATTACCTGTAGATGCGATCTGGGGACAAATCGATCCCAAATCTTGGCGCGAACAGCTATCCATCCTATTTAAACAGTTACGGGATCTGCGTGGGGACATTTTGACTAGCTACCATACTCAGGAACATTTGAGCCAGCAGATTGATGATTTAATTGCCAGAGTAGACGCTTTGTCTCGTCCCGATCGGATCTATTCTGCTTACATAGAAGCAGATTTAACGATCGCTCGCTCGGGTGAATATGAAATTGCTTTTGACTATGTAGTCCCTAATGCCATGTGGCGTCCCTGGCACCAAGCACATTTATTATTAGAAGAACAATCGAGTGTTTCTTTTCGGATGGATGGTTGTGTTTGGCAACGCACGGGTGAAGATTGGAACAATGTCGATCTAGTATTTTCCACAGCACGAGCATCTTTAGGAACTGAGCCGCCTCTACTGAGTGATGACCAGTTAAAAGTGCAGGAAAAATCCCAGCAAATTGTGATTGAAGCCAGAAATCAAAAGATTCAGACAACAGGTTTGGGAACAGGAGCAACCCCGCCTTCTCCAGCTACGCCTGCGACTGTTGAGATACCCGGTGTTGATGATGGCGGAGAAGTTCGCAATCTCCGCTCTCGCAAAAAGGCGACAATTCCCTCTGATGGTCGCCCCTATCGCGTACCAATTTTTTCTTTCTCCTCAGATGCGTTGGTAGAGTATATCTTGATGCCAGAAGTTGCCTGTCAAGTTGTTTTAAAGAGCGAACAGACAAACACAGCAAAATTCCCCATTCTTGCGGGACCTGTGGATTTAGTTCGTTCTACAGAGTTTGTGGGTAAGACATCCATAGGATTTATTGCTCCTGGTGAAAAGTTTGCTATGGGATGGGGTCCTGATGGAGCTATGCGGGTACAGCGTACAATCAAGGAGAAAAAAGAACAAGACCATCTCACTAAATGGAATCAGCTGACGGAAACTAGGACATTATTTCTTTCCAATATAGGAGCAGAGACCAAGGTCATAAAAACGATTGAACGCATTCCCGTCTCGGAATTAGAGCAAGTGAAGGTAGAGGTTATTGCAAACAAAACCACAAACGGTGTGCAACCTGATGACAACGGTTTTTGTACTTGGAACTTTACTCTTGAACCTTATTCCCAAATGTCAGCAACTCTTGTTCATAGGATATCAGCTGCTCCGGAAGTGCAAGGATTGTAGGCAATATTCCTCGATCGACCCTGTTTTGTCATTCTAGAGAGAGAATAATTGAAGCGAATTCTATTCGCTGCTATACAAACAAAGTCCCTTTGGGTTCGCCCTCCGGGTTCGCCCTATCTCCTTACGGAGACGCATCGCGTTGCGAAGCTATGCCCGCAGGGCTATACGGGTTCGCCAGTCGCCAGGGCGCGGGAAACCCGCCTGCAGCGCTGGACTCACCGCCTTCGCGGACTAAAATTTATTACCTATGCCGTGTCTGAGCGATCGCTTGTCGCCAAGAGTCTAGTAGTGTTAAACGACGATCGGCGCTAATTGTTGGCTCAAACCGTTTCTCAACCTGCCACTGCTGCACAATTTCCGCTTCGCTTTCCCAGTAACCAACAGCTAATCCTGCTAGATAAGCAGCTCCCAAAGCAGTCGTTTCTGTGATTTTTGGACGGACAACGGGAACACCCAAAATATCAGCTTGGAACTGCATCAGCAGATCGTTGCGGGAAGCACCACCATCTACCCGCAGTTCTGAAAGATCGAGGTTAGAATCCTGACGCATTGCATCAATCACATCAGATGTTTGATAGGCAATACTTTCTAGCGCTGCACGGGCAATATGGGCACTGGTTGAGCCGCGACTTAAACCTACAATCGTACCGCGAGCGTAGCTGTCCCAATAAGGTGCGCCCAAACCAACAAAGGCAGGTACAAAATACACACCATTGTTATCGGGAACACTGCAAGCTAACGCTTCCACATCAGCGCTGTGCTTAATAATTCCGAGCCCATCGCGCAACCATTGCACAACTGCGCCGGCAATGAATACGCTGCCTTCTAAGGCATAATTGGTTCGTCCACTTATGCTCCACGCGATGGTAGTTAGCAGCTTGTGATTGGATTGCATCGGCTTATTACCTGTATTTAGCAGCATAAAGCAGCCCGTACCGTAAGTATTTTTTGCCATGCCACATTGCAACGATGCCTGCCCAAAGGTTGCAGCCTGCTGGTCTCCGGCAATTCCAGCAATGAGAATGCGGCTACCTAGAAGACCTTCGGCTGTATAGCCATAGACTTCTGACGAACTCCGTACTTGGGGAAGAAGAGAAGGGGGAATATCGAGAATGGACAATAATTCCGAGTCCCACTGCTGGGTGTGAATATTGAACAACAACGTCCTGCTAGCATTAGTTACATCTGTAATGTGGAGTTCCCCCTGAGTGAGTTTCCAAATCAACCAGCTATCGACGGTTCCAAATGCCAGTTCTCCACGCTTGGCTTTTTCACGAGCGGATGGTACGCGATCGAGCAACCACTTGAGTTTAGTACCGCTAAAGTAAGCATCGATCACCAGTCCCGTTTTTTTCTGGAATGTTGTCTCATGTCCTGCAGCCTTAAGTTCCTCGCAGTAAGCAGCCGTGCGGCGATCTTGCCAAACGATCGCATTATAAATTGGCTTGCCTGTTTTTCGATCCCAAACTATCGTGGTTTCGCGTTGATTGGTAATGCCAATAGCCGCGATATCTCCAGCTTTGATACCAATGCGAGCTAAAGCTTCATTCGCAACACCAATTTGGGAAGACCAAATTTCATCAGCATCATGTTCTACCCAGCCTGACTGCGGAAAGATTTGTTGAAATTCTTTCTGAGCAATGGTTAGGATCTCGCCATTTCGGTCAAATATAATAGAGCGCGAGCTGGTGGTGCCTTGATCGAATGCCAGAATATATTTAGTCATGGGATACATCTCGAATGTGTTTGTGATAAGAACGAGGTAAAAATTTTGATTGAGTATCAGAGAATTCCAACTTAATTGGCATTGTAATTCTTAAGTATAAAATTCAAAAATTCAAGATTTCAAACTTTGATTCTGGATTGCCTAGAGCGTGAAGTTAATTCATCCTTAACGAATGTAATGCTAGTTAATCCATAAAAACTAGTACAGTGCGGCAGAAATAACCCTATCATTAGTATTGATACAAAAGCTTCATTCATAAAATATTTTTGACTTAAGTTACGTTTTGTAAATGAGTGTTTTTTCAAAGAAAACACTCTATTTTTTCGTATTTTTACGGTTATCAATTATAATTTTAGTTCATTATCCTGTTAATTAAAGTATTTTTCGAGCGTGAGTGAGAGTTAGTAGATCCTTGAGAGAACGGGTAGCATCGCAATTTTATAAAAATGCCAAGCGATGTTTGCAATCGCAACTATACAGATGAGGCTCCCAGAAAACGAGTTTTTACAATCTCCGATTCATTCCCATTTTCCAATAACGCTAATTACCTCGTCTACTATTTATGTCAAAACAAACTCCTTCCGACTTGTCCAATGTACCTCCCTGTCCGCGAACTTACCTAATTCCTTCAATTTTAGTGACTCTGCTGGCATTCCTACCGCTTGGAGTAGTCGCTCTTGTTTTTTCATCTCGAGTTGAAAGCAAATATTATCAGGGTGATTATGAAGGCGCTCAATCTGCTTCCAATACAGCTAAAATCTTTTGTATTGCCGGTACTGGTGTTGCTGCTTTAGGCTATTTATTTACATTCTCCATGATAGCCTTGATTGGCATTCCATCTTTCATGGCAACTAGGAATAAAGCCAAACAGGCAGAAGCTAAAGTCATTACCGCTACTCTTAACAGATCGCAACAAGCTTTTTATGAAGAACATAATAAATTTGCTTCTACAATAGCAGATTTAAAAAGAGACATTCGCAATGAAACTGAAAATTATCGATATAGTCTCACTAGTGATGATACTAAATCAATAGTAAAATCTACATCAAAATTAGGTGATTTAAAAAGCTATACGGGAGCAGTTTTTAAAATTAAGAAAAAAATTTCAGGGAAAGATGAAATAATCACGATTACTCAAATGTGCGAGACTGAGAAACCATCAGTGATTGCACCTGCAACGCCTGAGTTAGTTGACCAAAATATTATATGTCCACCCGATTCTCATGCTCTACTCTAATGAAAAGTTAGCAATTTGGTTTTCACTCAAACCAAACTGGGTAAAATTGTGGAAGAGGTTGGCTTTATCTCCAGAAAGCTGTTGCCATCACGGGTAATGATAGTTACCGTTCCATCAGGGGAGGGAGCCATGCTTTGTGCTTTATGTCCTGCAAAAGTTTAATTTAGCTTAATCTTATGGAAGCAGACATCGAATAAATGTCACCAGGAGCGCATGACATTTGTCATTCCTACTAACGAGTCATCTTCCCGGAGTTCCTTGTAGTTTTTGAGAATTGATTTCTTGAAAGTCCCTCAGTTAAATTATGATGGTTTTTGGTTGTGCTTCAGCCCATGCAAAGTAACCTAATTTAGAGATTGATAATGGAGTCAAGGTCGAAGCAAGTCGCATATTTTTCCTTTGATGTCGTTACCGTTAATGGCCAAGGAGAATTCATTAACCAAGAACAGCGTCAAACTCAATACTTGACGGAAGCTCTCGGTAATGGTGTCACCTTAGAAATGGTCGCTATCCCCAGCGGTACGTTTATCATGGGTGCGCCTGAAACTGAAGAAGCAAGTGATGAGTGCGAACGTCCCCAGCATCAGGTCACCGTTCCACCCTTTTTCATAAGTAAGTATCTCATTACCCAAGAGCAATGGCGAGTTGTCGCTACTCTTCCACAAGTGAATTGCGAACTTGACCCCAATCCGTCTCGATTTAACGCGAGCGATCGCCCGGTAGAAACAATATCATGGTACGAAGCTGTAGAATTTTGTGACAGATTATCAAAATACACCGGACGTACTTACCGTCTTCCAAGCGAGGCAGAATGGGAATACGCTTGTCGTGCTGGCACAACAACTCCTTTCCACTTTGGTGAAACAATTACTACCGAGCTAGTTAACTACAATGGTGTTTACACTTATAACGATATTCCTCAAGGAAAATACCGGGGAGAAACGACGCCTGTAGGCAGTTTTGGAGTAGCGAACGCTTTTGGATTGTACGATATGCACGGATTACTTTGGGAATGGTGTGCCGATCGCTGGCATGAAAACTATGAAGGTTCGCCAACAGATGGTAGTGCTTGGTTAAATTCTAGGGATAACAGCAGAGTGATACTGCGTGGTGGTTCGTGGGACTTTACCCCGTGGTTTTGTCGTTCGGCTTTTCGCTTCCATCTCGAGCCAAAGGACAAGGGTAATAATATTGGGATTCGAGTTGCGATCTCAAATCAAGAGTTTTGAATCAAGCTCCTGGGTTAAAATAGTCCAAAAGGCGATCGCCTGAATCAGCACGAATTAAAGCAACAACGATATCAGGTAAAGTTGCCAAGTTCGGATAAATCAGATAGCGCGGTTCCCAACGAGGATGGAACTTATCCTTATACATGTGCAATCCTTGGAAATTATAAAATCTTTCCAAATGATTGTATAGATAGTGCAAAACTTTTTCCAATCGTCGCGACTCCTGCGTTTTACCTACTCCAGCAAGCGCCGAAAGACCGATGTTAAATCCATCGT
The DNA here is from genome assembly GCF_000760695.4 of Tolypothrix bouteillei VB521301. GTDB lineage: Bacteria > Cyanobacteriota > Cyanobacteriia > Cyanobacteriales > Nostocaceae > Scytonema > Scytonema bouteillei_A. The sequence goes on from NZ_JHEG04000001.1 coordinate 8,759,095, forward strand.
AGCCTTGCTCTTTGTAATGTTGAAACATAGAAATAAATAGAAAGTCCATAGTTCCATGCTCGGCAGACTTTCGATATCGCATTAAATCAAGAGTCATTTCATTGAGTTGGTACTCTGACAAGATATTGGCAAAAGCGACTATTTCACCTTGGGAAGATAAAACTGCGGCTATTTCACATTGTCGCAGGTAATCCTCATCAAACCAACCTAAAGAAAACTTCTTTTCTGAACCTTGTACCATTTGCAGCCATTCCTCGCTGACTGATTTCAATTGGCGCAAAAAGTTATGGTCGATGGGCGGTTGAAAAAATTGAACCTCATAACCTAGTTTTGTCATTCGATTGACTGAAGTTCTTAAGTTTTTTCCGGCTTTTCCCTGTAAGGTAAAGCTATGAAGATCGACTATAGCCTCTTCTCCTATCTTTAATATTTGAAATCCTAAAGATTTGTAGATGTCTATATTATCGGGCAGAATTTGGTAAAAGGCTGGATACCAATCATTTTGTTGGCAAAATATTTGAAAACTAGTAATGACTTCTTTGCAATCTTCAGGAGGTCCGATAGGGTCTCCTAAAGCAATTGCTCCCCGTCCTTTAGGAACATAAGCGATCGCACTCTTACCAGAAGGGCTAAAAAAGTAACTTTTATCACTTAATAATGTCAGTGCTGCTAAAGAAGACCGTCCATATTTTTCCACAATTTCACGTGCTTGTTGTCGTTCTCTTAAAGTAGCAGTGTTCCTAAGAAAAACGGGTCTTAGGAGCATAAATAGCGCATAGGTGATGGTACTTGCAGCAATAATATAGATAGAGTTGGCAAAAAATTCTCCAAATCGGGTTGTTGGTTGCAAACCTGCATTATCTTCTGTAAAAAACATTGCTAGAGTTTGACCAATGGCTTCACTCCAATTAAAGGTTTCCGAGAATTTTCCATCGAGTAAGTAAAACCCGATAGTCCCATACGCTAAGGTAAACAATAAAGCACCAAGCAAGACTTTTACACCCTGTGCGATGGACGGGCGGTCGGATCGCGCTTTAAAAAGATGGCGCATCAAGAGTAATTGTACTAATAAGACTCCCGATAAAAGGCTTTCTTCATAGTCCAATCCCTTAATTAAATGGCTGGCAATGGAAATAACAAGCAAACCAATTGTTAGCAACCAAGCAACACGTTTCCGTCGTAATAAATTAGTTGCAAGTGTCAGCAAAATAAATCCAGTCAGAGCAGCAAATATATGACCGCTAGCACGAATATCAAAGGGAAAAAACTCTTTTAACCAGTATGTGCGATCGTGCAGGTTGGGCGTTACGGCTGATACTAAATTGACGACTCCGACTAAACCCGTTAGGAACGCCGCACTCCAAAGTCCAATCCGATTTTTTAAGTCATTAATCATTTTCTTTTTTAAACTGTTCGCCTACATAGGATAGCGAATCTTTGAGATGCTTGTGAAAATAGTTCCACCCGACATCAGGACCCGATAAGCCATGCCCTCCAGGAAAAGCATAAAATACATTTTGTATCCCCAAATTGTTTAAAGTTGTATGGAAGGTTTTAGTCGATGCAAGTAAATTTGGATCATTTTGCCCTGCATCAAGATAGACTCTTAATTTCTTTCGCTCCTGAATTGATAACTTTTGCACAATTTGTTCGGGACTATTTTGCGGACCGCTATCATCGGTAAAATACCCGCTATGACTAAAGAAAATATTAAAATTATTTAGATGGCGTAAGCCAATGTTAAATGCTCCCCATCCACCTGAAGACAGACCTCCTATCGCCCAAAATTCAGGTTTGTTTAGAGTACGATAGCGTGACTTGACAACTTGTACGAGTTCCGAACCAATCAAAGTTCCCACTTTACCATTAGGTCCATCATAATAATCAGGGTCGAACAAAGGGCTTGAACCCCGTTTATCATTTCCATCGGGTGTAATCACGATTGAAGGGGGTAGTTTCTGACTTTTGTAGAGTTGATGTAAGACATTCGAGACTGCGTATTTATCATAATAAGCACGAGCATCATCATGACCTCCATGTAGAAGAAATATCACTGGATAGCGCTTTTGGGGATTTTTGTGATAATCCGGGGGTAAAATCAGACCGAATTGTCTTGCTGTACCCATAGCTTGACTGTTAAAAGTTTGTAACTGAAACTTCAGCCCCGTATCCCCCTGTTCTTGAGGTGGATCTAATTGTGGCGCACCCAATATAAATACGTACCAGTAACCCGCTGCAGTTAGAATGGCAAATGAACTGACAACGCCAATGAATACTTTGGATAATTTCATGGTTTGCTAGAACCTAAATTATCAGCTGCGTGTTGTATTTCTAAAATTTTAAACTGCTCCCCTACAAATGTTAAAGAATCCGCTAAGTGTTTGCGCCAGTAGCTCCATGTATGGCTTCCTGGAAACTGTCGAAATACATTATAAATTTTCTCTTGGCTTAAAACTTGACTAAATTTTTGAGATTCCTCAAGTTCTTCATCGGATTTTCCTGAATCTAAGTATACTCGCAAACGTTTTCGAGCTTCGGGTGGAATGCTTTTGATATAGGAGATTGGGCTGTTTTGCGGTCCACTCTTATCCCGAAAGTAACCACTATGACTGAATAAAATTGAGAAATGATTCAAGTTATGCAGTCCTACATTCACTGCACCCCAACCCCCAGAAGATAATCCACCGATTGCCCAAAAATTTGGAGTTGGTAGTGTACGATAACGGTCTTTAACGACTTTTACGAGTTCGTCACCAACTGCTGTAGATACTTGTCCGTGAGGACCATCAATATATGCGGGGTCCCAGTAAGGGCTAGAACCACGTCGATCGTTACCATCTGGTGTAATGATAATACTAGGTGGCAACTTACCTGTTGTGTAAAGCTGCTGTAATGTTGTTAAGGCATTTCCCTTTTTCTCTTTAAACCAATCATCAGGATCTCCATGTCCACCATGAAGGAGCAAGATTACAGGGTAGCGCTGATTTGGGTTTTCCTCATAGCCTGGAGGTAAAGAAATGCCATAAGTACGATTTCCCTCCATAGCCTCACTCCTATAGGTTTCAATTTTATACGTTAAAGGCTTAGCCAAGGCACTGACATTTAGTTGTGGAAGAACTGAAGCGGTCTGCGGAACTTTTTGGAGTGTCTGTGCTCTGACACCTATTACGTTGTGACAGCTTGCAAGAGCGAGCAGTGCAACTACCACTAGAATATTAATCTCTTTGTGGTTCATAAGGATAATAAATAAACTTGTTGTTGTAAATAATGGGTAATAGCGCGGTTTACCAATTCCGGACACTCTGCCATAACCAAATGCCCTGCTTTATTAAAATGCAAGTGAGTGGCGTTGATAAAACATCGTGCTAATTCGTCCCCCATATGACGCGTAAACATCGGGTCAAGACCTCCCGTAATGACTAAGATGGGAACGTGCAAATTCTTAGGTGAAGGGTAACGTGTAAAGAAGTCGTATCCCCAGAAGATTTCGAGGGCTTTGTACGCTTGAAAATCTTTTGGTGTTGGATTTTCTACAAAAAACTGTTCCATAACGCTGTGGCGGTAGGAGGTTGATAACCAATTAGAAATTTTTTGTACTTGCGGTAAATAATAGAGATATCTACCACCCCAAGCGAAAAACTTTATCAGTGGAATTTCCCACCAAGGCGCTAGGTTGTGAGTTCCACCTGCGATCGCAATTATGCCACTGACAGAGTTATGTTGAGCAAATTCCAAACCAATGGGAACTCCGTAGCTGTGACAGCAGAGTATCGGTGAGTGAATCTCAAATTGGTGCAATAATCTTTGTAAGTCCCGACGGTGCCGTCCAATGGAATAGCGAGAGTAAGGGCTAGACTGTCCGTGTCCCGCCAAGTCGTAAGCTAGAACTTCCCAGCCTTGATTTTGGGCAAACTCATACTGAGAACGAAAGTTGAAGCGATTACCCGTTCCTCCATGAAGAAAAACGACTGTGGGAGTTTTTCCCGGACTATAGCACACTTGCAAATGCACTCCTTGCCTCAGATGAATTGTAGAACCAGTTAAGATATCTTGAAAAGAGTCATGAGTCATTGGTCATGAAAAATGGTGCGACTAACGGAGCCACACCATTTCAGTAAATGAACACTTTCACAATAAGTCGAGAAAGTGAAGAACTCGGAAATAATTGAAATGTGCTCTAAACGATTGCGACTATTGGGTAGTAGACAACACAAACACTCTGTTTCATGCTCAAAAAACTCCAATTCAACTTCAGTTTGTTATTCAGCTTACTGCTTCTCGTTGTTTGCCTTTGGGCGATCGCTAACGAACTTCGCGAGTATAATTACCATAATGTATTCCAAGCTTTAGCAAGAATACCCAAACAACGCTTAAGTTGGTCGATTGTTTTGACTGCTTTGGGCTATTTAGTTATGGTTGGCTATGATATCTTAGGTTTCAGCTATGTTGGTCGTTCTCTTAGCTGGACAAAAGTTGCCTTCACAAACTTCATTAGCTCTAGTTTCAGCAATACCATAGGTTTTGCACTGCTGACTGGTAGTGCAATTCGTTATCGATTCTACTCATCCTGGGGAATATCAGCACTTGCTATTGCTCAAGTTATTGCCTTTACCAATTTCACTTTTTGGTTGGGAATGTTTGCTGTTGCTGGAATCGTGTTCGTTACTCATCCTTTGAAAATTCCCACTCAATTACATTTACCTTTTTTGACCGTGCGTCCTGTCGGTATTCTTTTCTTAATACTAGTAGGTGCTTATTTGCTGGCCAGTTTCTTTCTTAGACAACCAATCTACCTGCGCTCGCAAGAGTTTCGTTTTCCATCTTTAAGGATCTCCTTAGCACAAATAATTGTTTCTAGCTGTGACTGGCTTTTAGCAGCAGCAATTCTTTACGTTTTGCTTCCTACCAATATCCCCTTTTCCTATTTAGATTTTTTAGGTATCTATTTACTAGCTATGTTTGCTGGGGTTATTAGTAATGTTCCTGGTGGTTTAGGAGTTTTTGAAACTGTGATTTTGTTGATATTATCTTCTCAAGTTTCTGCCGCCTCAGTACTGGGTTCAATGCTTGCTTATAGAGGTATTTACTATTTCTTACCAACACTTTTAGCAGGGGGAATGCTGGGATTGCACGCAGTGAGATACGGCACTAAAAAATTAGGAAATAAAAGTAATAATTAAGACAAATATATGTGGTTCTTCAGTACTTGTTATGCTAAAATAACAAGTACTGAAGAGGGAACGGGGAACAGGGAACAGGGAACAGTGAAGAAAGAAAAAAGGTTCTTCAGTACTTTTTATGCTAAACTAAAAAGTACTGAAGAACCACATATTTATTGATTTGCAGGGAAAATATAGCGAAATTTTTATTTTTGTTAATGTGAATCGTCAATAAGTGGATGCCAACCTACTGTTAACTAAAGGAAACGAGCATTGTGAGAGTGTCTTTTCAACTATATTAAATATTAAGCTCTTTGGATAATAATAGAACGCCCAGTTTGGGTAGTTACAGTTTTAGTGAACAATCGCTCGATAAAAGGTGGTGCATTTTTGCGTCGGTCAAAAACAAATAACCAGCCTTCTTTAACTTCTATGCGTGCTAAATATTCATCTAACTGTTCAATTCCTTCCGCTTCCGGATCGCCCTTTTTATCCCGCCAAACTTTTAACTCAATTCCTAAAGTCGTTTTTCTATATCTCAGACACAAATCCATCCTGTCTCGTCCAATCGCGTATTCCCGCTCAATTTCATTTTGTAGCGAGTCAATTTCATCTATAAATACGATCAAAGGTCGGGGTGAAGCCTGCGCCCAAGCTCGTAAATAAGCTCGAATTCTCCGTCCGGGTTCTTCTTGATGGTAAACAGGTGCTTGTAGCTCTTTGGGTAATACATCTGCAATTGTATCGTGCCAAGTTCCAACAATCGCTAATTCTGCGGCACCTATATCATTATTAAACGCACTTCCGACTTCTGCCGATACCACCACTGCCGTGTAGCGTCCACTTAGAGTCAACTGTTGCGCCAGTGCTAACATTGCCGTTGTTTTACCTGTTTGCCGAGGAGCATGAACTACAAAATAACTCCGTTGTTGAATGAGATCCATTAAATCTGGCAACCGAGCAGTTGGCGATAGCATATAATGAATATCGTCTTGGCAGGGACCTGCAATGTTGAACCAACGAGGCATACGATCGTACAAGAGTGCGAATACGCTTTCAGTCTACCAATATTTATCTTCGCTCTACTCATAAGTCATTAGACACCACTCTCTTTTAAATAGAGAAAAAGCGGTAGGGCAATTAATGAAAAGACAAACAGATAGGTAACAAACCAAATGCCCACTACATCAAACTCTTGGTTGATATTGTTTAATCCAACATGGAATCGAATTGCTGGGTCTCGTTCCTCAACCCAACCTACATCTTCTTAATGATTCGAGCTTTCTCAATCGGGAATCGAAGATAGGTGCTATATTTGCCTGTTTTATGGCACTTTTCTGAATTTTTCACCAAAAATTTACAATTGGCTCACGAGTTACTCTCTTTTTACACGTATCCTAAAACTGTAGTCAAAAAGAGTCATTTGACTGACGAAGGCTCTGTCCTAAGCTGATGCGATTAAAAGCAGAGTAGGATTTATTAGGGGTGTTGTTAGCATTTTTACTCATTTCTCGTGGAATCAGAGATTTTTCAATGAAATTGAATCGAAAACTGGCAGCTATAATAGCTGGGACTACCTTAAGTCTGGGAGGGGTGACTGCATCTTTACTAGAAAATTCAAATTGGCTTTTAGCGTTACAACCTGCTTCTCCAACTCAACCCAAGCAAAACGTTAAGTTGCAGACAAGTTATACAATAACAAATAATCCCATTCCTGAACCTGTTAAAAAATCAAGCCTCTCAGTTAGCTTCAAAGAGATTGTACAAATTCCTGATAGTGGAACTGGAGAAAAAAAAGCGGCTCGTTTGAATATGCTTGTAGCTGAGATCTTGCACCTGTAAGGGTAACCCGCAGATCGGCGAATAAAGAGGTAAAAGTGTAACAAAGAGAAATGAAATAGGCTTAAGTACTATATTGTAATGAAATTATCTCAAGACGTTAGCGTTATTCCTGATAAATGCTTAGAGAACTATCAACCCAGATCTTTAAATTAAAATGATAATCGTCGAGAGGGGGTAGAGGCGGCTCCCGACGGGAGCCGCCTCTACCCTTATTTTTATGTTTGAAGTTGTATATGGGGGAAGTGGTCGCCGACGGCGACCACTTCCCTGTGACTTGCACCATAAAATGAGCTTTTAGCTCACATTATGCTTCACAAAGTAGATGTTCATTTTATGGGTCAAAAAAACGGTCAAAGTAGAAAATTCATTTCCCCATGTATTACACAGTAGAAATTTGTTAACCTAACGGTGTATTACATGGAAAGGGTGATGTTGAAACGGGATATTCAAGGGAAATTTACCCTCAAAAACGATGATTACCGTCAAATCCGCTCATTGAGACTAACAGATGACACATGGAAAGCATTGGGCATAGCTGCTGAATGCTTAGGAATAACTTGAGCAGATTATTTAGAAGAGATGGTAAAAAGCAACAATCTACCAAGTGTATTGAGACAATAAAGTCTTACACTGGCGTAGCCCCCAAGCCTTAATCTTACGTTAGCCAAAAAAACTGGATTGACAATAAAGTTTTACCTTGGGACGTTTGCCCATTCCTTTTTTGAGGAGCGAGCGTGACAATAAAGTTTTACACCAAGATGATTGAAAATGCTTTAAGTGATACGGCCCATCATACAAAATCCAGTCGCAAACGTACCAAAGTATGGATGGTTTCAGTGTAGGACTTTATTGTCTTGTGTACGACTTTATTGTCTTATGTAGAACTTTTTTGTTCTCATACACCAAGTAATACACGGGAAGAAGAGGGGAGTTTCCCATGTATTACACGGAAAGAGGAAAATCAAGATCAACAACCGCGTACACCGACACTGCCGAACATGGTGGAACTTGAAGTTTTACGCGACCAAGTATTACAGGAACTAAAATTAGGTAAACAAGCCCCTGGGTACAAAACAACCCAAAAAGCTCTTAATCAATACATCACTCTATTAAGCAAAAGATTGTAAATTTTCTACCTACTCCCCAACCTTATCTCGTTGTGGCTTGCGTTGTCCGACACTCCTACGCCCATTTTTCTTGGGAACTGCTTCAACATTGTTAGACTCAGTTGTTAAAGATATTACCTCGAATTGAGAACTAAGTGTATCTTGTGGCATTTCCTCGGAAACTACAGCAGTATCCTTCTTTTTCCGAGTTTGTCTCTTCTTAGGCTGAGTTTGTGATTCTGCGACCTCAGTCACAGCACTGGGTATATCCTGCGTCATTTCTTGAGTGTTCTGTGTAGCTTCAGTTACTACCACAGGAGATTCCTTCTTTTTTCGAGTTTGCCTCTTCTTAGGTTCTGGGCTACTAGCTATTGCTTCTGAAGTAGGAGTAGGAGTATTAGCCTGTAGCGTCTGTGCGTCAGAACGTTTTTTACGAGTAGATTTAGTAGTAGCAGTAGAAACAGGTGCAACAGTAGACTTTGACCCAGATGATAAATCTACAATCCCACCAGGAACAGAAGTCGAAGTCATCCCCATCTGTAACAAATGCCATAAATGTTCGCGGCGACTTTCCATGTAACAAAGTTTTTGTTCACCCTCAGTTGCCTCTATCGCCATCCGCTCACACTGAGCCAGCGAAAGAGTATGTTCATGCAATCGCTCCAAAGTCAGGGTATCACAACCATCGTGCAACGCCGCCGCTACTGCCCGAATTAACCAATCCTTCAACACGCCTACGCAACCAATAGAACGCTCATAGAAATAAACCCAATGCTGCATCAAAGCCGGAATATCAACCTGAAGGGGAACTTGCCTCAGCAGCGCCAGTAAAACTCCCTGAAAATCCTGCCTATCAAGTTCATGCTGAAACAAATAACGGGGGAAATGAATATCTAACCCCCGGCGTGATGCCTGTCCACTTAAATTGCGAAAATTCAAAAGTTCATAAGTGCCAATGAGAATATGCAGTACACCAGTCACATTCGTCATCGACTTAATCCAATCCAACTGGTCTAAAAGCTTACCACCACTAGCCCCACTACCAATCTTCATTAAATGCTGCGCCTCATCCAAAATCACAGCCTTAACACCGCGTTTACTCATTGCTTCTTCCAAAGCCTGACGCAGTTCAGGAGAATCATTAAACTGTGCCGTTTTACTTCTGCCACGCCCCTTTTTCTCCCAGGTTTGCTCGGCATCAATATCCACCATCATCCGCCGCTCATAAAATGGCTCTCCCAATAACCTCAGTGCCGTGCGGTAATAATCAGTACGATTAAACAACCCACCGTCAGGAGGTCGTGTTTCTACCAGTAACAGTGGCATTGGGGACATATTGCCATTGCGATAGCCAGACGAAAGAGAACCATTCTGGTCAACAGTAGTCCCATTTAAGCGTTTAGTAATCTGCCGAATCATCGTCGTTTTTCCCACCCCGCTAGGTCCATACACCAAGACATGGGCAAACCCCGCAGGTTCACGAATCGCACCCATCAGCAACATATCCACTTGTGCCAACTGGGGATGAGATATTGCATATTCCTTGAATTGCTTGAGTTGGGACTGTGCTGATTCAGGAAAGTTCTCCATTACTTGTATTCCTCAAAAACAGGCAGTTTTGTGACATCCAACAGTTGGATATTTTCAGTTTTATGAACTTTGGCGACATCTTTGCTGTTGAGTGGAACTGCTATTGATTGCGGTATAACTTGTACTTGGGAAACGGACGGGACATCATGTCCACCAGATGTTAAATTTTCCCGTACACTTTTGGCTTCTAAATCCCGTAATCTTTGCAGTAGAAGCGTTTCATGCTCTTGCGCTCTGGCGATAAAATCTGCTAATCGTTTAGCTGAGATATTCGTACTCTGAGAATTCCCCTTGTCTTTTTTTCTGATTTCCTCTGCGGCTAACAGCACTTCTTTCTCTGTACGTCCGACAAAGGTGCTGTAATACTGGGAGATACATTTAACCCAGCGTCCTTCTAGATAGGCATAAGCTGCACCCATATCAAAGGGGTCATAGCGCACGGGAACTTTGGTTTTTTCAACGGCAGGATTGCGGAAAGCATCATTCCAGTAATAAAGATAGTTGACTTTAATTCCAACTCCTGGCTGGACTAAAGCCGTTCCTTTGGCTGTACTGGGGCGTGTAGCCATGAGGAAGTCTTCGTTGTAGGCAATGTGTCGGTGTTCTCGTTCTCCGGCTATCAGCAAGGAGTCGGTATACACTTGTAATGGTGTTGCTCCCAAGGAATCATGCTCGCTGGTGTCGTAAATGGTGTAGGCCCACTCGCTGAGGTAAGTATACAAATCTGCCAATGTCCACACAGCTTGTTGTTTGGGGTCAACGGATGGAGTCAGTTGCCGTGGTTGTTTACTGGCTTGGGTGTTACCTAAGAGGTTGTATACAAACGCGGTATTTGTTGTGCCGAACAATCGTTCTATGACTGAACCAAAACGCGGTTTACCACCAGGACGTGTTTTTTTGATGCAGTGGTAGCGTGCTAGTAGGGTGTCAAAGTAAAGGCTATGAAATTCTTTGCCGCCATCTACGACTACGGCCCCTGGAAAACGACCAAATCGCTGGATACAAGACCGTAGTGCCATCATGCAAGACCTGTAACTGGGTGGGTCAAAGGTGAGATAAAGGGCGAGGATACGTCGGGAATAGGCATCAATGAGTAATGTTAGCCAAGGTCTTCCTAAGTTCCGTCCTGTGGTAATTGAGCGTAGTTCGATGTCGAGTTGGGTGTGGTCAATGTGGACGATGGCAAAGGGTCTGTCTCCATGCCGGGGCGTGGTTAGGGCTAGTTCTAAGATTGTTGGTTCTGTTGAGTATGCAGCTTTTGCTCCCTGACGTTTTTTGGTTTGTTCATGAATGGGGCGCTGTTTGAGGCGGTGATAAAAGGTGCGTGAACTCAGGGGTTGTATATTTAATTCGTTACAAGCTCTAATATATAATCTATATACTGAAGCTGCTGGTGCTTGCCTAGGTGTCTCGAAGTGTTCGATAATAAATTTATTGAGTAGTTCGCTTGATTGGTTTGGTGCTTTGGTTTGACGATTTCCTCGCCTAGAAGTACGTGGTAGTAAACCAACGTAACCGCAACCATACCTGGCTTCGGCTTCTCGAAACTGTTTTACCCATCGTTTCAAGGTACTGGCAGGAATATCTTTGTAGATATCTGCCTGGTGCTGAATATAGGCTTGTACTAGATGAAATCGGCGGTTTGCTTGGCTGAGGTCGCTGGGAGAGGCGGCATCCATGAGTGCTTGGACTGCATTATTGATGGATGCTTGTTTTTCTGAATTTTGAATTTTGATGTTGCCGCAAACTAATAGTTGCAGGAAATAAGCTGTTGGTAGTTGAATGGGTTGTCCGATTTCTGGTAGGAGTGTGGTGGCGATTTCACCAAAGTTGACTAATGTCCAGGGCTTAGAGTCCCATAGCAGGATTGTGGAAGGTAGGAGTGCTGTGGGTGGGGGTATTGGTTGATGGTGCTGTGTTGTTATGGCTAGATGTGTGTAGGCTTGATGGGTTTGTTGGTCTAGATATAGTTGTACTCGCCAGTGTTCTACTAGGGGTGCTGCATACAGATCTACGTAGAGTTGCTCTGTGGCTATCATGGCGTAGATGTCGTTAGCTCTGACTCCGGGTATTGAAGCAAGTGTGGCGGTTATGGTGATTCCGGGGTTGGCTTGGACTGCGGTGAGTGTTTGTTCAGTGATGGTGTGGGGGATGTTGGTGTTGAATCTCAGGTAGTCTTCTAGAAAGATGAGGTTTTGGCTGAAGATGGGATGCAGTTCGCTATCGGTGCGGATGTGGTATTTAAGTCCGTAGGAAGAAGCATGGGCACATCCTGGTGGGCTGTGCCATTTCCCGTCGGCTGTTTTTTGGTAGCGTCCGGGGTATTTTTCGGCTAGTCGTTTGAGTTCGGTTTCGGTTTTCCATTCTTCCCAAGCTGCACCATTAGTTCTGAGTACGAAGAAGTCTGGGGTATGGTAGTGACCTATTTTGCGTCCTGTTTTGTTGTGGTACTGGATTTTGAAGGGGGGTGGCTGGTCGTAGTATTCCAATACCTCTGGGTCGTGTTCCATTTGGTAGATTGCCCACAGTTCTACGGTGTGGCTCTCAAATTGGATGGTTTGACCCATTTTCCGGCTGGGGTAAACTCCGCTGACGTTTTTGGCGCGTCCTTGTACACGACGTGAGGGTGGGGCTGACCTGATTGTGGCAATTAGGTCTTGGCAAGATGCCGTTAGTTGCTGTTGGGAACACCATTGGTCAAATTCAGAGGAGTTCATTGATGCCACAGGTGATAGGTGTGTGTTTGGGCTTCTTTTTTTCTTGACTCTCCCTAAAACCCTATATCTAGAGACATTTTTGGGTTTCACTACACAAGTCTATATTACTAATTACGGGGGGAGTGAAGCATATCTTGGTTATTTTGAATCATATTTTAGGACAAAAGTTGAAATTTGTACGGCTAAAAGCTGTTTGTTTGCTTGGGGTTTTGTCCACTCAGGTTTTTAAAACTCCAATTCATATTATAGTGCAAAAAATCAACTCTGGCTCATTATTTGCTGCAAAGTTTTCTTTCGCTTTTTCCCGTAAGGCTTATTTTGCCGTTACTTATGGCTCAAGTTATGGTTCACAAACTGGCTCAAGTTATGGTTTAAGTCATATTCCCCCCCCTCAGCGATTATCATTCTTTGTCAAATGTTAACCTTTGTTTTGACTCAAAGCGGTTGCATTTGCAATTCTGTACCAAAATATGAGAAAAAGGGCGTTGAAATGCATATAAATCTTGCAAGAACAATGAAAAACATTCTTGCCCACGCCCAAAACTTAGTTTACACCTTACTATCACTAATGCCCTCTGTCTACCAACAGGAAAATCTTGAAGCTATGTTGGGATTGTTCTTAACAGCACAAGGTTATCCTTTACCTGAACATAGTAAAAGTAAGTCGAATAGCGCCTTAAGCCGATTTCTCAATATTTACAATTGGTCAACATTGAATGTAATTCGTACTACTCGCAACCGTATTATTCAGGAGATTTTATCCAATTGTCCTCAAGGACGTAAACCATTTCTACAAGTGATTATTGACCTGACCACTCTCGAAAAATCTGGAAAATTTAAGGGATTGTCAAATTTAATCCACGTCTACCACGGAAAACGCGGCTTGCATTTGGTTGTCGCGTATCTGGTTGTTGGTCGCTGGCGCGTTCCTTGGAGTTTTCGCGTCTGGAAAGGAAAAGGGACTCCTTCACCCGCACAGTTAGGATTGAAGCTGGTCAAATGTTTGCCGAAAAAACTCACCAAGCATTTCCAGGTTTTGGTTCTCGTCGATACAGCTTTTGGTAGCGTTGAGTTTCTACATGGTGTCCGAAAGCTGAAATACCACGTGATTGCTGGTATAGCTTGCACTCGTAAATTAACAGATGGACGTTGTGTTTCTCGATTACATAAGCGCGGACAACAGCTGCACCTTCACGGCTTGAAATTTCCTGTCTCTGTATCCTGGTACTACTTTAAACGTCATGATAGCAAGTATGAAAAACGATTTGTGGTCTCTACCAAAGCTCTCAAAGCCAGCACCATTTCTTGGTGGGGTAAACGTCGATGGCAGATCGAGGGGTGGTTTAAAACTGCAAAACACCGTTTCGGGTTGCATCGTTTTGGGCAAGGGACTCTTTTGGGCGTCTATCGTTGGTTGGTCTTGTCCCTGATTTCTTATGTTTTAGCCCATTGGGCTTACTTATCCACGGCGAGCGCCTCAAATGTGCCTGATTGGGGACAAGCCGCCGACATTGCATTCCAAACTCTATTTCCACACCTGGTTGTGTTGCTTCTTTTACATAATATTGAGCGCCTAAAAGAACTAGCACTTAGTCAAGGAATTAACATTCAAATTTCCAGGTGCAAGATCTGAGGTAGCCCCTTTTGATGGAAGCAAGCGATTATTTGTGAATGATACGCGTGGGAAGCTCTATGCGATCGTTAACGGTAGCGCTAGCGTTTACATGGATATTAAGAAATTAGTGGGCAAAAAATTTCTTGAACAAACCCAACAACAAGGCTTTACCTATTTTGCGTTTCACCCAGAGTTTGCTAAAAATGGACGTTTTTACACTGTCCATAGTGAGATTAAACAGAGGAAAAAACCTGATTTTCCAGTTACTAAAAGAATTATTGACAGTGCGAAAAAGACTATACAAAGTTCGCATCACGATGTCATTCGAGAGTGGACTGCCATAAACCCGTCTGCCAATACTTTTTCTGGAACATTCCGCGAGATTCTTCGTATCGAACAGCCTTATCCAGATCACAATGTAGGGCAATTGAGTTTTAACCCCAATGCCAAACCTGGTAACCCGGATTATGGTTTGCTTTATATTGCTGTTGCTGATGGCGGTAGCGATGGCTTTCCAGTTAGCAAGACAGATCCACTGGATAACGGGCAAGATCTGAGTACGCCACTTGGAAAAATTTTACGCATTGCTCCTGACGGTCATAATAGCACTAATCGTAAGTATGGTATCCCTTCTAATAATCCTTTTGTGGAGGATAACAATCCTAAAACATTAGGTGAGATTTGGGCATATGGATTGCGTAATCCTCATCGCTTCAGTTGGGATACGGGTGGTGAGGGTAAGATGTTGATTGTTGATATAGGTCAGGCTTTTATTGAGGAAGTGAATCTTGGCAAAAAAGGAGCTAATTACGGTTGGGGTGAGAGAGAAGGGACTTGGGTTATCAATGAAAATAACGAAAATGCTCTCTTGAGCTTGCCTCTTAACGATGCTGATTTGAATTACACTTATCCCGTTGCACAATACGACCACGATAAACCTATAGGAGCGCAAAAGTATTATGCTTTTGCGATCGCAGGTGGCTTTGTTTACCGAGGCAAAGCCATTCCTGAATTGATCGGTCAGTATGTTTTTGCCGACTTCTGCAATGATGGGCGATTTTTCCATGTCCCTGTTAATGACTTGATTGAAGGCAAACAAGCGAAAATAAAAGAATTGAGGTTGTTTCAGGGCGATCGCGAACGTTCTTTTCTCGACATAATTGGTCACAAACGCTCAGATGTCCGATTCGGAGTAGACCAAGAGGGAGAACTTTACGTAACATCTAAGAGCGATGGCAAAGTCAGAAAAATTGTTTCTTCGCAAAATAGGTAGTTTCAAAATTGATAATTCCTGATTTTTCATTACGAATTCTCAATGAGACATCTCCGAAAAAGAAGATAAAAACCTTGTGTAGTCTGAGTTGCTCACTCATTTCCGGAGATGCCTATTACAAATAATTACTGACCCGGTTTTATACCTGCAATATTGAGGCGGATACGATAAAGGCTAGTGGTTGCGGTAATGTAGAGTGACTTATAGTCGCGATCGCCCCACGCTACATTAGTCGAAACCTCTGGTACGTCAATCTTACCCAAAAGTTTCCCTGAGGGTGAAAAAACCCATACACCTCCCGGACCTGTACTATAAACATTACCTCGCACATCTACTTTCATACCATCCGGGACGCCCTGTTTGCTGGAGTCTTTTTGTTCTGCAAAAATTCGCCCGTTTTCTAACGTTCCATTTGACTTGATATCAAAAACACGAATGTGACTTTTTTCCGAATCATTTACATACAGCTTTTTCTCGTCAGGGGAAAAGGCAATTCCATTGGGGCGTACAAAATCATTTACCAACAGAGTTAGCTTTCCATCCGGTGTCAGACGATAAACACCATAAAAACCCAATTCCTCTTGCTCTTTACTAATGCCATAAGGCGGGTCAGTAAAGTAAATACTTCCATCTGATTTCACAACCAAGTCATTTGGGCTGTTGAGGCGTTTACCCTCATAATAGCTTGCAAGCGTGGTAATCTTGCCGTCTTTTTCAATGCGAGATACACGACGACCGCTATGTTCGCCCGCAATCAACCGTCCTTCTCGGTCTAATGTGTTACCATTAGCATTACCAGAAGGGCGACGAAATATCTCTGATTTTTTCTTTGGTATCCATTTATAGATACTGTTTTCAGCAATATCGCTAAAGAGTAAAAAGCCTTGTGGGTGCCAAAGCGGTCCTTCTGTAAATTTAAAACCTGTCGCTACTTTTTCCACCTGGGCGTTGAGACCAACAATTGCTTGCAGACCTTGCTTTCTATTTATATGACTTGGTTTTACTGAAGTCTTGTTGGCAAGAGATTTCAGAGCTTCAAGCTCTGAAGAACTCCTGGCTTCAGTAAAGTTGTTATTTGATGCTGCAAATAACACAGTCAAGGACAGGCTACATAAAGCAACCCTCAATATGGTGTTAGTTATGTTTCTCAAAAGCATCTATAGTCTGTATTACTAATTTACGTTTGCGGGATTTTCAGTCAATAAGATTTGTGGGATTGAAAAAGGCAAAAGGCAGAAGCTGTTGTACAGAAGGGGATTCTGACCCCTCTTGTTCAACAGCCACCAAATTGAAAATTTGGTGGGGGTATTAAACTCTTGCTCCTTCGAGTCGCACACCCGTATCGACGGTGTCAGGCAGAAGGGATTTATCCCTTCTGCCTTTTGCCCTTTGGTATCTGCCTTTCTTGGTAAAGAAAAATACTTTTCTTACATAGATATATCACATTTACGCTATTCATCAAGCCTTTTTACAACCAAACACAGTTGTGATTGTGGGCATAGTTGCAACTTTAGCCCATTATGTTAAAAAATTTACAACATCCTCCCTAATTCCTCACTTTTTGCACGTATTGTGAAAATATGGTAATAAATAGTCATTTTACAGACAAAGACACTGTCCTAAGCTAATGCGTTGATAAGCGGCACTTATTCATTAAGGAGGTTGTTAGCGATTAATCGTTAGTTGCTACAGAAGCGCCTATTGTCAGTATTAGATCGCCAACTATTAACAATCTTTGTGTGAAAAGATGCCACTTCAATGTATGGCAGCTTAGATCGGGGGCTTACGCAACTTCAACGATGTGTTCGGGATTTCACAGGTTGTAGATCCCCTCATCTCTCCTTTTTAAAGGCTGCTTTGTGTAAGTTCCTCTAGCTTTCGTTTTTTAATAAGACATCTATCATTAGGAATATCAATTGTGTATAATTGGGAAGAAAAGAACTGTATACTTAAATCTACAATACTCATAACAACAAAATTCTTGTCACTGACAGGAACTAAATACATTTGTATGTGCATTGCGCCTATATAGGTATTGTCTTTTCCATGGGTTTGTAACACCGATTCTCTCTATACAAAGCAAGATATTAAGATCCCTCTAAATCCACCCACTTGCTACAAGTTGGGAAACCTGGATACCAGTTCTCTGGGGAGAGAAACCCTCCTACATCACTAGCTCCCCAAGGCAGTGGCTCTTCTAGACAAGGGAAACTTGGAGAAATTTCCCCCTTTTTTAGCAGAGTCTAAAAGCTATTGTCTGCTGCCAACCCAACATTTAAAGAAACAGTATAAAGAGTTGCTCTGTGCGCTCAATTTTTCGCTCGTATTCCTTTTGATGAAATACTTTCTCTGTAAGTGAAGAAATTTTTTATTCCACCAAAACTTATACAGCAACAGCACGTAATATTACTATGTGTTTTGATTTCATTGATTTGCCTGGGCTTGAGTAAATTCCACAATCAAGTCTTGGGGGAAATTACAACGCACTCAAAAGCAGTTAAGGCTGTCGGAGAAGTAACTCGTATAGTTTACGATGGACGGACAGCTTTCCGACTTACAGATGGTTGTACCGAAGCCGTTGTTGTACCCGAAATTGGTCGAGTTATGCATTATGGCTTTATAGGAGAAACCAACTTTTTGTGGAATTCTACTCAAAAAAATTACAACAAGGACGAATGGCATAACTGGGGTGGTGATAAAACCTGGCCCGCCCCACAATTATGGTGGCCTGCGATCGGCGGACGTAGCTGGCCTCCTGATGGAAGTTGGGATGGTAGCCCTCACAAGACAAAAATATTATCTAACAATCGCTTGCAAACAATGAGCGAAATATCGCCCGGACTCGGTGCTCTTATCCTGCGAGAATATTGGTTTGAGAAAGATGGAAACTTTGTTATCAGGCAAATAGTGGAAAAAAAGAAGGGCGATCCGTTGTTGATATCGATTTGGAATGTGACTCAGATTGTGCCAACAGACGCTATCTTTGTGCCACTTAACCCAAAAAGCCCATACAAGCAGAATTTCCATTGGATAACACCTCCACCAAATGAATCTCCTGTAGTCGAGGCTACATCTACATTATTACAATTAAGACCTTTAGAGGGGTCTTCCTCTGTTTCTCACAACAACTATAAAATAGGTGCTGATTCTTTAGTTACAGCGCTAGCTGCTGTTAAGAATGGGGTAGCTATGGTTGAACGGGCTTCTCACACACCTGGAGACTACCCCGACGGTGCTGTTGGCAGTGGTTTTTCTATAGAAGTTTACAATCAAGGAGATTCTAAACTGTTTTACAACGAATTAGAACTTCTTTCTCCCTTACTCCCTTTAAGGAAGGGTAATCGTATCGAACACACTGTACGTTGGAGCCTTCAGCGATTACCCTCAAACGACGTCACTGCTGCTACAACACGGGCTGTTATTGAAAAGCTACTGACAACTCCCGTTACAAATGACAAAAAAGCAATGACAAAGCTTTTACAGACACGCTCTACAACTAAAGATCTTTGTTAATTCAGTACTTGTAAATACAACGGTTAGTTCTTTGAGAATATATGGAGTATCACATAGAGCTATGAGACGCTTGAATGTTCAGTTTCTCCAGCAATTTTGGAGTATCGCCAAACTTTACTGGTTTGGAAATGAAAAATGGGGAGCGATTGCAATGCTCTCAACACTCATCATTCTTGTGATAGTGTCTACACATATAGATGTTTTGGCAAATGCTCAACAAGGTAATGTACTTTCTGCTCTTGCTACTCAAGATAGTAGTCGATTCTGGACAACTACCAGGAACTTGTTTGGTTTATATCTAATAATGGTTGCTATTTGGAGCAGTTATAACTTTATACGAAAAAAACTGACGCTTTATTGGCGACGTTGGTTAACCCATCATTTTCTAGAAAAATATTTTGGAAATCGAGCTTTTTACGAATTGAGCCAATCTCATCAAGAACTTGATAATCCAGATCAACGGATATCGGAAGATACTTATAAGTTTGCCGATGGGTTTTTATCATTCTTTTTTGATATGTTTCATTCCAGTATTAAAGTAATTGCTTTTAGTGCAGTACTTTGGGGAATTTCAAAAACTCTGATGATAGTTTTGATCGTTTATGCTAGTACTGGTACCATCTTTTCAATTGGTTTCTTCGGACGAAAATTAGTTAAGCTCCATTTCGCTCAGAGAAAAAAAGAAGGTAATTTTCGTTTTGGTTTAGTCCGTCTCCGGGAAAATGCAGAATCTATTGCCTTTTATCGGGGAGAAGCACAAGAAGCTCACCAACTTAACCTTTTATTTAATCAAGTCTTTAATAACTTCAATAAATTGCTTCTTTGGCAGGAATTTAACTTAAACGCTTTTATTAAATTCTATGAGTTTATTCCTAGTATTTTACCAGCTATAATTGTTGCCCCTCAAATTCTTTCCGGTCAAATAGAAGTTGGTAAATTTGGAGAAGCTCAAGGAGCATTCATGTCTCTTTTTAGATCTATGTTTGTGATTGCTAACACTTTTCACGAACTGGTTATGTTTGCAGCTAGCACTGAGCGTTTATCAGAGTTATATACTTTCTTGCAACAACCCTTATCACAAAGCAAATATCAACCAATTTCTCATACCACTATCAAGACAGTAGAAGATAAACATTTAGCTCTTCAAAATTTGACGTTGTACACACCAAATTATCAAAGAATCTTGTGTCAGGATATCTCCGTAAAACTGCAACCCGGTCAAGGACTGTTAATTATGGGAACAAGTGGCTGTGGAAAAAGTTCTTTGTTGCGAGCGATCGCAGGTTTGTGGAATTCTGGTAACGGTAGAATTACCAGACCAAAACTAGAGGAAATACTATTTTTACCTCAGCGTCCTTATATGCTTTTGGGGACACTTCGCAACCAGTTAGTGTACCCTCAAACTCATGTGAATCTGACTGACAGTGAACTCCATCAAGTCTTGCAGCAAATTAACCTTTCAGATCTAGCACAAAGATTTGGTGGTTTTGATGTAGAAAAAGATTGGCATGATGTACTTTCTTTAGGGGAACAGCAGCGTGTTGCCTTTGCCCGAATTCTAATTGCCAAACCCAAGTACGTGATTCTAGACGAAGCGACAAGTGCTTTAGATGTCAAGAATGAAGAGAATTTATATCGGCATTTATTAGAGACAAAAACAACATTTATCAGTGTTGGTCATCGTCCCAGTTTGTTGAAATATCACCAGACGATCTTAGAAATATTAGATAGCAAACAATGGAAAGTTCAACAAGTGTAAAGTATTCACGACAGCATTGTAATAACAGAGTTAATATAAAATCTTTGTTATTTTGAATTGCATTTGATATGTACAATCATTTTGTTTATTTTGGAGAAACATTATGATAGAAAAAACAACGCGACGGAATTTCTTACTAAGCAGTGTTGCGGTTGCGAGCGGTATTGTAGGAGCTAATAGCTTGCAAACTGAAACATCCAATGCTGCTATTACACCAGCAACCATGCTAGAACGAGTTCTTGGACGTACAGGAGTTAGTGTCCCAATATTTGGTTTGGGAGGAGCGTCTGCTAAATCACCTCTATCCAAAGAAGGAAAAGAACAGGATGCCATAGCGATTATTGAAAAAGCATTGGAATTGGGTATCCGTTACTTTGATACAGCTGCCAGTTATGGACCAAGTGAAGATTATTTAGGTAAAGTTTTACCCTCGCATCGTTCCAAGATATTTTTAGCAAGTAAGACTTATGAAAAAGATCGCGATGGAGTGTGGCGAGAATTAGAGCGATCGCTCAAACGTTTGAAGACAGATTATCTTGATTTATGGCAGTTGCATAGTGTAGCTTTTCCCAAACAACTAAAAACTATCTTTAGTAAATCGGGAGGAATTCAAGCATTAGAGGAAGCTCAACAGCAGAAACTTGTGCGGTTCGTTGGTATTACAGGACATCGAGAACCAGATGTTATGCTAGAAGCTTTACGCCGCTATCCTTTTCACACTGCCTTAATACCCGTGAATGCGGTAGAAAAACACCATCCGCGTCCGTTTTTTCCCGAGATTTTATTAGAAACTCAGAAACAGAATATAGGTGTCATAGCCATGAAAGTGCCTGCATATGGAAAGTTATTTCAAGCAGGTGGTTTGACAAGTATGTTGCAAGCTATGAGTTACACCTTGTCCCAATCTGGAGTCCATTGTTGCATCATTTCTGCAGATAATGTCAGACAATTGGAAGACAATGTTAACGCAGCACGCATTGTCCGGCAACTCACTGACGAGCAACTCACAGCCATTGAGCAACGTACTGCCACAATTTGGCAGGATACTACATTCTATAGAGCTTGGGGTTAGTAAAAAATTAGCGTGGGATGAATTAAGCTCTGAATTTGCGTCTGTTTTGATTTATGGAAAAAAACTCTGTTGCCTTTGGTTTGGAAAAATATCTCAAAAATAATCTACAATACTTCAAGCAATTTTGGGCGATCTCCAAACTCTTCTGGTGTAGTAATAAAAAGTGGCTGGCGATTTCTTTAGCCTTTATGCTTTTAGTGCTATTGCAAGCGACCACTCAGTTGAGTGTTATGTCCAACATACAACAGGGTAATTTTCTTTCTGCACTTGCAGCAAAAGATCCTCAGAGATTCTGGACAAGTATTGGATTATTTCTAGGGTTACAAATTACATCAGTTTTGTTGTGGTCTGGCTACACTTATATCCGATTTAAACTTATTTTGTATTGGAGGTATTGGTTAACCAATCATTTTATCAGTCAATATTTAAGCAATCGGGCTTTTTATGAAATCAGCCAATTGCACAAAGATATTGATAACCCCGATCAGCGTATAACTGAAGATATTCAAGGTTTCACAGAAGTGACTTTTTCCATCTTTTTGGATGTTTTTAATACTGTCATACAAGTCATTGCTTTCAGTGGAATTCTTTGGGCTATCTCACCAAATCTCATGATTTTTCTGTTAATTTATTCTGGAACTGCTACTTTGATTGCAACTGGATTCTTTGGCAGAAAATTAGTTAACATTAATTTTAATCAACAGAAAAAAGAGGGCAATTTTCGTTTTGGTTTAATTCGTCTGCGAGAAAATGCTGAATCTATTGCCTTTTATAGAGGGGAATCACAGGAAACAAATGTTCTCAGATCGCTCTTCGAGCAAGTCTATAAAAATTTGGATTATTGGATACGCTGGCAGCATTTATATTTTGGTTCTTTTATTAGATTTTATGAAGTAATTCCTGTTATTCTACCAGCTATATTTATTGCTCCAAGAGTTCTTTCAGGTGAACTAGAAATTGGTAAAATTGCAGAAGCTCAAGGAGCATTTTTAGCTTTGTTTAGAGCTATGTATTTAATTGTGAGAAGATTTGAAAATTTAACTAGTTTGGGCGCAGGAATTGAACGTTTATCTGAATTTTATAATATCCTTCAACAACCAAGAACAGATATTAAAAGAGAGACGGTTAGCTATCCAATAATTAAGACTATAGAAAACAACTCTATAGCTATCCAAGGTTTGACCTTGTATACGCCAAACTATCAGAGAACCTTGTGCCAGTCTATTTCAATAGAACTGCAAGCAGGACAAGGACTGTTAGTTCAGGGTACAAGTGGGTGTGGAAAAAGTTCTTTACTGCGAGCGATCGCAGGTTTATGGAACTGCGGTAGTGGTACGATTATTCGACCCAAACTAGAGGAGATACTCTTTTTACCCCAGCGTCCTTACATGGTTTTGGGGACTCTTCGGCAGCAGTTAGTCTATCCTCAAACTCATGCCAATCCGACTGATAGCGAACTCCATCAAATTTTGCAACAAATTAACTTACCATATCTAGCAGAAAGATTCGGTGGTTTCGATACTGAAAAAGACTGGCCTCATGTCCTTTCTTTAGGAGAACAGCAGCGTGTTGCCTTTGCCCGAATCTTGCTTGCCAAACCGAAATACGTAATTCTGGATGAAGCGACGAGTGCTTTGGATGTCAAGAATGAAGAGAGTTTTTATCAACATTTATTGGAGACAGGAGCCACATTCATCAGTGTTGGCCATCGTCCCAGTTTGTTGAAATATCACCAGACGATTTTAGAACTATTAGATAGCAAAGAGTGGAAAATCCAACAAATATAAAGCATCGATCGCCACAGCAACGACACGTGGAAGCGGTATTGTTGAGATTGTAGTGTTTGTAGAAGGCACCAAAGGAACCAAGAAATTTTTCCGTCTTCTATATGTACTAGTAAATCTGAGGTGATAATGAAGGCACTCAAGGTACTGACTGCGACCTTAATCAGTATTGGATCTGTGCTAGTGAGTTTACCTGCTAAAGCAGAAACAGCACCCCAAACTGTAATCGATGGAGTTTATGCCGGAATTCAACATATTCACGGTTATAAAGCAACACCAAAATTGGTCTGGGGCGTTGCACGAGGACGGCGCGGTGGTTGCGGGGTTATTTTAGGTAGCCAGTACTGCAAACGCAATCACACTGTTTACATTACTGCTCAAGATATTAGAATGGCTTATCAGCACGGGGACGCTGCTCTAGCTTACATTATTGGTCACGAGTATGCCCATGCTATGCAGACAGCTTATGGTTTTCAACCAAGAGTGACGCCCATCTCAGAACTACAAGCAGATTGTTTGGCAGGTGTTTACTTGGGATTAATTCCTAATATTGTTTTTGATAAAAAAGATATTTTGGAAATTGCAACTCTCGCTCATCGAATTGGAGATTATCAATGGGGTCACAGACACCATCATGGAACGCCAGAACAACGTGTGAGGGCTGTTGTTCTGGGAATGAAAGGTGCTGTTAATGGAAGAGGTACTCGTACTTGCCAAATTCGCAGAATCTAAGTCCATGTAAATTGCTCTAACGAGCTAGATGCATACACCAGACAGAACCTTCCGCTAAAGGCATTCCCAGGCTCAGCCTGGGAACAAAGCGATCGCCCACATCACAAGAGATATTGGAACTTTTTGTGATTCAGAAGCCCTTAAGGTTGACGAGTCAGCTTTGGTTGATTGATATAGCCATAGACAAGTTTGGAAATTTGACTGATAAATTCTCGTGCTCTTGTATCACCAAAAGGTCTTTTAACAAAAATCCCTGCCAAATAACGTTTGCCTGTAGGTAGCTCGACAATACCTGCATCCCCAAGAATAATTCCAAGGGTTCCTGTTTTATGAGCGATCGTCGCACCTTTACCCAGCCCGGATGGCAACAACCTTCTGTTCTCCACCCGACGCATGATACCCAAAGCTTTGGAACGGCTTGTGTTAGTGAGCAGTTTATCGTTATCAATCATCACCGACAGCCTAGCTAAATCTTTAGGGCTGGTTGTATTCGTTCCTTTAAAATCACCTAATAAATTGCGAATAACAGTATTTTGCAGTCCCCAACTCCGAAACCGCTGATTTAATTTAGCCTTACCACCCAAACGGTCAATGATCATGTTGGTGGCAGTATTGTCACTAATAGTAATCATCTTAGTAGCAGTCTCCAAAACACTGAGTTTGGTTCCCACTGGTTTAAATTGCAAGACTCCGGAACCTGCAGCTTCAGCTTTCAAATCGCGCCGCAAGACTAGAGTGTCATTGAGTTTAACTTTACCAGCGTCTATATCTTGAAATAGAGCAATCAGAATAGGATATTTGATGGTACTAGCAGCCGGAAATACCTTTTCCCCATAGATATCTAAATAATTACCTGTCTCTAAATCCAGGAAAAACATCCCTGGTGAAAGAAAGCTGTAACGAGACATCAACTTTTTGACCTGAGGATAAATCTGTGACATTTCCTTGTTGAGTGGAACAGTCCCCGCAAAGGTAAATTCGTTGCTGATTTCAATAGGAATTTTTTCTTCACTGGATGTCGTATTTTCAGGTGTGGTGCGATCGATGGATGAAAATCTGACTATCCAGTGAGAGGAAGAATCTCCTTTAACCAGTGAGTTTTCTGGAGAAACGGTATAACCGGGTGCTAATTCAATCACCATTCTGGTTGTTTTAGGGTCTGGCTGTCCGATACGAATCTCCCGAACGGCGGACCCAAAACTTTTACGAACTGTATTATCATCTAAGTTAGTGGTTCCAGGTAGATCGATAACCAGTCTTGTTGGGTTATTGAGTAGAAAAGCTTGAGGTCTGATTCCAGAATCTGTGGTTAGGTCAAGCTGATTTTTAGCCGGGTCAAAGCGCCAAGACTGCAAACGTGCTGCGAAGGCTGGAGACGATAGCAGCATTATGCTAATGGCACTGAGTAATAGAACACGTAATCTCATCTGCGTAATTTTAGAGCGAGAGTTGAATTGGCTTGCAAAAATTTTCCAGGTGTTGACAATCTTGTCCGGAAGAAAACCACATCCAAGTGTAGTAACCTATTTTGGTGTACTTTCTACCTAACAAAGTTTTGACTCAGTTTTAACCTGCTTAGTTCGCAACGACAATCTACAAATCACTCAATTCTTAGCAGATGGCTGGGTTTGCAATGTTACATTCAGATAGCACGTGAAAATCTCTGTTCTTGCTTCTTCACGTGTGTATCAAAGAGAACAACTATATTTCTCACCAATAACCGACCAATCTCCGTAACGCTAATATGGTTTTTCGATAATCTAACGAGTCCATCCTCTTCCAAGCGCTTTAACTCTTCTAACTCAGGTGCAAAATATTCATCAAAGTTGAGGTGGTACTTGTGTTCAATATCTTGCTTGTAAAGTTGAAAATGACACATTATACTCATGATAATTTCCCGTCTGAGGATATCATCTTGAGTCAGTCTAATGCCTCTACTCGTTGGTAAAAGCCCTCTATCTATTGCTTGGTAGTAATCTTTCAGTTGCTTGTAGTTTTGAGTGTAAGTATCTTCAAGCATACTGATAGATGTTGCACCAAGACCAAACAGTTCTGCTTGTGCTAGAGTTGTGTAGCCTTGGAAGTTACGCTTTAAGGTACGATCGCGTTGGGAAACAGCCAATTCATCATTAGGTTTGGCAAAGTGATCCATACCAATAAACAAGTACTGATGATTTGTCAGTTCCTCAACAGTCATTTTGAGGATTTCTAACTTTTCCTCTGCTTTTGGAAGTGCATCAAGTGAAATATTTTGCTGCACTGGCTTGAGCCACGGAACATAAGCAAAGTTAAAAACAGCAATCCTATCGGGGTTGAGTGCGATGGTTTTTCTCAGCGTTTCTTGAAAAGTTTCAACAGTTTGATGGGGTAGACCGTAAATGAGATCTACATTCACGCTTTCAAACTTTGCTTCTTGAATGGAGTTCATGACATCAAACAGCATCTCTTCCGGTTGAATGCGGTTAACTGCTGCTTGAACTTGAGTATTAAAGTCTTGAATTCCAAAGCTAATTCGATTAAACCCAATTTCTCGCAAAGAGAAAATGTAGTTTTTATCGATATAGCGAGGATTAATTTCTATTGAAACCTCTGCTGTTGGGCTAACATCAAAGTTTTGAGTGATATTTTTCCACAGATGTTCTACTTGTTCCAAACTCAAGTAGTTTGGGGTTCCACCACCCCAATGAATTTGAAACACTCTTCTATCTGCATCAATTAGGCTAGCTGTTTTTTGAATGTCTCGAACCAAATAATCTACATAAGGCTTGGCAATATTTTTGTTGTTAGAAATCACAACATTACAACCACAAAAATAGCAAGCACTTTGACAAAAGGGAATGTGGAAATATAAAGATAGAGGAGACTTTCTTTGATTTGAGGCTGCGATCGCGGTTTGAAAATCTCTCTCTGTAAATTCTTCAGTTAACTCAGTAGCGGGTGGGTAACTAGTGTATCTAGGTACGGGAGTATCATACTTTTTGATGATATCGAAGTCAAACTTGACACCAGGAATTTGAAAAACCATTGGGGTGATTTCAATAGATGTACAAAGGATAAGATTGCTGTAGTTTGGGAAACATAGGGTGGGGAGTACCCACCCTACTTAAACGCTAATAACTATTAGCCGTACTACCAGAGTTGTTACCATTGATGAGAGTATTAAACATTGCTTGACCGATCTTTTTAATAAGACCTTCTTCCAATTCTTGCGCTATCTGCATATTCAATAGAAAAGCATGATTGGCTTCTGCAACAATTTTGTCTGCTGTTCCTTCATCTACGGGTAACGAATCCAAAGCTTGGCGATACCGATCCTTAAATGCCTTCTTATCCGGAATTTGCTCAAAATTGTAAAAAGAGGTACCTTCATAACCTGAAAGCTTTAAAACGGATTGAGCAACTTTTTGCAACATCTGACCCCCAGAAAGGTCACCCATGTAGCGAGTATAAGCGTGACCTATTAATAATGCGGGTTCATGAGCCGACAATTCTCGAATCCGGGCTATGTAGTTTTGAGTCGCTTTTAGAGGTAAACTTTGTCCTCTCCAGTCATAACCGTAGTAAAACTGTAAATCTTGTTCCAGATTAGCTTTACGATTGAGTTCTGGAAAATATACAGGATTAATTAAAGAATGGTCTTTGTGTTCCTCTAATGCTGCTTCTAATTCACCATAAATGTAATATAAATTACCTAAAAAATTTGCAAAGCCGTTTCTATCAACAACTCCTTGAAGAAAACATTTCATGAATCCCATATTTTCAATCGCTGCATGAGATTGTTGGGTTCCACAGCGAAGTTTTTGAGCTAGATTACTACTCATCTTGGTGGCAATTTTGTTAAAAATATACAGTGGGTTGAACAGTTATCAGTTAACTGTTCGCTGCTAACTGTTCGCGGGCAGGATTTTTGCAGAATTTTTACACCCGATCGGGCAATTTCTTGACCCTCTATTAATACTGCCTCTTTCTCACTTGTTAACTCAATAAGCATTTTTTCACTGGAATTAAATGCAGTTTATCGCTAACGTCAAAGGTAGGGGCAACTCGTTATTTTCGGTTATGAGCAAAACTGTATCAGCAAATACCAATGCCAATCGCAGCATTTTACTTTGTTCACAACTATTTCAAATATATAACTTTCAACAGTTCTGAAACCACTAAACTATAAATATTTATTTATAATCGGTGAATGATAACCAACAAAGAGTTAATTTATATACTCTAAGTTAGAAAATTTGGAGCGATGAGAGTAGTTAATGCCCATCACATTCATTTTTGAGGTAGCTATGACCCTTACTACTAAATATTTTTAAAAATAACTTTTTTAAAAATATTTAAAAATTGATAGATTTTTATCAAAAATTATGGTTAGATAGCTTTAAAAACATTAACCAATTACATATTCTCATGGCTAAGACTCTTCATACTTTGGAGCCTGAGTTGCTTAAGCCTGGTGTTAAAGCGCCTGTCAAAGAAACATTGCTAACACCTCGGTTTTATACCACTGACTTTGAGGCTGTAGCGCAGATGGATATATCAGCACACGAGCCTGAGTTACGGGCTATTGTGGAAGAATTACGAGCTGACTACAACCGCCATCATTTTGTACGCGATTCTGAGTTTGAGCAGAGTTGGGAACACATTGATGGAGAAACGCGCCGTTCTTTTATTGAGTTTTTAGAACGCTCTTGTACGTCAGAATTCTCTGGGTTTCTTCTATTTAAAGAGTTATCACGCAGACTAAAAGACCGAAATCCCATTTTGGCAGATGCGTTTCATTTTATGGCAAGGGATGAAGCCCGCCATGCTGGATTTTTGAATAAGGCAATGTCAGATTTTAATCTCTCCCTGGATTTGCGTTATCTGACAAAAAATCGCACTTATACTTTTTTCCCACCAGAGTGGATTATTTACACGGTTTACCTGTCTGAGAAAATTGGTTACTGGCGCTATATTCTCATGTTCCGTCATTTAGAGTCCCATCCAGATCGGCGATTCTATCCTCTTTTCCGTTACTTTGAGAGTTGGTGTCAGGATGAAAATCGACATGGAGATTTCTTTAAAGCGCTGTTGCGATCGCAACCCCAATTATGGAACAATTGGAAATCTCGTTTGTGGGTTCGTTTTTTCCTCTTGTCTGTCTTTGCGACCCATACTTTGACAGTGCTTGAACGTGCAGCTTTTTATCGGTCTGTTGGAATCAATCCCTACGAGTATAATGTCCAAGTGATCGAAAAGACGAATGAAACAGCAGCACGGGCGTTTCCTGTGATTTTAAATACAAAGCATCCAGATTTTTTTGAGCGGCTCGAACAGTGTTCGGATATCCAATTTAAAATGGCATTGATCGACCGAAGCAATCTCCCGCAAATTGTCAAATTCTTCAAAAAGTTACCCTTACTACTCTCAATCTTTGGGCATTTGTTGCGGCTTTACTTGATGAAACCCATTAACGCTGAATCCTCTCGGAAAGCGGTTTGTTGAGAGACTTCGTGCAGACCGGGTAAACGTAGAGTAAATTAAAGGGGGATTAAATTCGGATGTAGTATCAAAAACACAATGACTATTTGGGTAAACGAACAAATAGATCCATCAGGCATGATCCATGCCTGTATTGCTTGCTGTGATGAATCCCAAGCTTTAGCTTGCCATGAGTCCTTCAAGCAAAACTTGACTGAGATACAAAAAACATGGGGGTGGGTAGCGCGATTGCGGACAGTGGATTCTTGGGATGAAGTCCCAGTCAATGCCTTAAAGCTGAATTAATCTTTGTAGAGACGCACTTTCATAAAAGCGTCTCTACACCAAGTACTTATGCTAAATCCGATCGAGTACTAGGTTAAGAAAAGATAAGGTAGAGATGAAAGATGAATTTTTTATTAAAAATCTTATATGCGAGTTGGGGTTTCACAACAATTTGCTAACTTTCTGCGCTATTAAAGAGTTATCATCAAAACAAAATATGAATTGAAAAACTTGTAAAAAAACAAATTAAAGTAAGTGAGCTACCCAACAGTTTACGCTTTTGAACGAGTCAGCCCCATTCATTTGGTTGGTAATTTGGGGCAATCTATTCAAATTTCAATTCATTCCCCCAGTCAGTATATTTGTACCAACCGCGAGCAGATATTCCCTGATTGGAAAAATGCGCTTTCTTTATGGATGGCGATCGTTTTACAACAAGCACGATTTGAATTGGTGGAAACAACACCAGAAATAGAAGCAGAGAAAGAACGATTGCGGGAAAAATTTATGAGGTTTGGCTGTGATGTCGCCTTTAATTTGCGCGATCGCAATTACCAAACAGACCTTGTCGATCCCCGCACGGGCTACCCCTTGCTTTCCCGTCCTGGAAAAAAAAATCACGACGATACAGCAACAGTAAAAGCTTTACTCCACTACGCGATCGTTCAAAATAGGTGTCGGGTATTAGTTCATCCGGAATGGGGGACAGCGGTATATCCCGGTATCTTAATATCTGAAGCGCCACCAAGCGTTCTTAAATGGATGATCGAGAATATCGCTCCTTTGCATGATTGGAAACTAAAAGAGTTAGCAGCTGACTGTGCTGGTTGAAGCAAGAATTATTGAAGAATGTATTAGCATGGATGTCTGGTTAATTAAAGAGCAGATGAGAGTTTAACAATGCAGAAACGTTTTTCTTCCTGGATTCGTAAAAGTTTGTGTTTTGCACTACTAAGTATTATAACAACTGGGTTGGCAGTTCTTGGTTGTGCAACAGTAGCTGTAGCAGAGGGAGGAAATACAGCATCTTGGCCTATTTCTCAATTAATGGCAAGTAACCCAAAACCCACAACTCCTAACAGTATTTGGGAAAACAACATAGAACCCAACTTGGGAACTCAAGAAATTACCGTTTATCGCAGTCCTTCTTGTGGCTGTTGTGGGTCTTGGGTCAAACATATGCAAAAGCACGGGTTTCAAATCAAAGATATAAAAACCGATGAAATAGAAGCCATTAAACAAAAATACAACCTACCTCAAGAGTTAGCATCCTGTCATACCGCAATTATTGACGGTTATGTTATGGAAGGACATATTCCCGCCAACGACATCAAACGATTCCTTCAACAAAAACCGACTCTTGCAGGTTTAGCTGTACCGGGAATGCCTGTAGGAACACCAGGGATGGAAGTAGGAAATAAAAAACAGCCATTTGCTGTTGTGGCCTTTAATAACAAGGGTGAAGTTAAACTTTTTCAAGAATATCAATCTTATTGATTGAGTTTACGTAGGTCATCGCGAAGCGCAAGCTGTACTCAGCTTATCGCAAATCAAGCTAGGGATCTATCGCATAAGTTCTGCTAGGTAAGTTTGCTCGATCTTACCCATTTTTTGGTACTCTCGTCGGGTAGAGCAGATGCAGAAGGTGCCTGAAAATGCCAAGCTAGAGGTAGAGATTTGTTGCGATCGTTTTGGTTTAGGCTATGGGCATTGATGAAATACTTAAAGCTTATCGGGAAGATATTTTGAGAATTGCGGCGAAGTACGGAGCGTATAATGTCCGGGTGTTTGGTTCTGTGGCGAGAGGAGAAGCAAGACCAGATAGTGATGTAGATTTTCTGGTGGAACTTGAACCACAACGAACCTTGTTAGACCAAATTGCTTTAATACAGTCCTTGGAAGAATTGCTAGGACGTAAAGTGGATCTAACTGAACCAGAAACTTTACATGAGTTAATTAGAGATACAGTGTTGCGAGAGGCTGTGGCGTTATGAAAGACGATCGGCTGTACTTGAGCAACATCTTTGAATGTATTGAGCGCATAGGTCTTAGAGGATGTTTTAAAAATCCTCTTGTTGGTAGCAAAACGTTAAGATCCCCCTAAATCCCCCTTAAAAAGGGGGACTTTAAGAGGCTTTTTAAGGGGTCAGGGGGAATCGATAGGTATTTAAAAACACAGCAAATCACTTTTCAAACAACCTCTTATACCCGTGATGGCAAAGAAGTATTTTTACAAACTACAATAATCCAAGATGCAGTCATTAGAAATTTTGAAATTATTGGGGAAGCAACGAAGCGGTTATCTCCCGACATCAGAGGAGCTTATCCAGATGTACCTTGGCAGCAAGTAGCTGGTTTTAGAGATGTACCGATCGTGATTATTTAAAGGTGAATTTAAATCGAGTTTGGAGCGCGAGCGATCGAAACTTGCCCCAACTCAAGGCAACTATTGAGGTAATGTTGCAAGAATTGGGGAAGTTGTGAGGTAAAGCTTTCAAAAATTCCAAACATAAAAAGGCAAAATAGCCAAATTGTTATTGGTCATTTGGCTGGAGGTTAACTTGAATGTTTTCTTTTGTAGTTAAACACATTGCGATACCCTTTTCATAATAAGCAGCCTCATTAATAAACACCGGGTAAACTAATGCTTCTTCCTTGTAATAAATAGTATGATTATCAAAAGTTAGAAATAAAGGATCGCCCGGTTTTAATTCCTCATAATCTCTCCCTTGAAGCTCCGGATGAATCATGCCCTCAATTTCACCATTTTTGCTCTTAGGGTAATCTACTGTTTTTAAATGTTGATAAATAGTGACAGTATTATCTATTTTTGCTATTACATTTTGATTGCATTTATCTAAATAATCTAACATAGTAAGAATCAGCCGTTCCGTTTGTTCAAAAAGATGCGCGTTTAAAGTTCCATGTGGAATCGGACCTACTTCAAGACCGAAACCCCTTTCACAAATAGAATTTAGGAAAGATGATTCTTTGTCAGGTTCAATCCAACTATAAATTTTGATTTTTGGTTCGATTGAACTTAAATAAGCAGCTAACTGGATATTAAACGGATGGTCGTTAAGCAAAATTATACTTAAACCCATATTAGCAGTCGTCGTATGTAAATCTAAAATAAAATCAACTTGCGGATTTTCTTTAGGTCCCAGAGTTTGATTGAGAAATTTTGCTCTATTTTCTTCATAGGTAAAACCTAAAGAACTATTTAAAACTTCTTTTAAAAAGCAGCGATTTAAATCTTTGTCAACATATCTTCTACAGACTTGAAAAGCTTCAGGATTGGAAAGCACTGTCAGGGTTTCAAAACTAGATTTTGTCACAAGCTGCGGAAACTTCTCAAACTTTTTGATTAAATATATACCTGTAAATTCATTGCCGTGGGTTCCTCCCACAATAGCCACTTTTTTAAACTTTTCCATCATCAACCTCTTTTAAAGGATTTTGGAGTTTGGATTAGAGATAAGTCGATCGACAAGAAAGAACACAGTTACAGCAATCCTATTTGAGATCCGAACAACGGGGATAAGGGAGATAAGGAAGACAAGGGGGACAAGGAAGACAAGGAAGAGGTATTTGTAACCCAGTTAGGACTACTATATATAACAAAACGTAAAATATACTAGTACATGAAGGCAATCCCAAACACTCGCTACTAGGGCAGAAGGCGCAAAAGCTTTTAATTTCTGCTTTTTATCTGTTACTCATGGTTGCCTTATTTACGCCACCGTGTACTAGTTGTGCTGTAGGGATGTCGGTAATTTGGAGATCAAGGTTGAAGGTAGGGTCTATGAGGGATTGCTAGAGATTGAGTGGGTTCTCTTTATATGTGTTAGTTGAAACGGTATACGATGTATGAACTTGGATGAATTCTTTAAAAAATATGCTGCTGGGGAGAAGAATTTCGCTGGCTTTGATTTGCGGGGTGTTTACCTGTGTGATATTGACTTGAGTGATGCCAATTTGAGCAGTGCCAATCTGAGTGGTGCTGTTCTGGCTGGTGTTGACCTGACTGGAGCTAACCTGAGTCGTGCCAGTTTGGATGGAGCTATTCTGAATCGCGAACTCAGAGGTATCAATTTGCGCCGCGCCAGCCTGCGGGTGCTGAACTGGCTGAGGCTGATTTGCGTGGCGCTGACTTGCGAGGATCTGATTTGAGAGGTGCGACTTTGGGGCAATCTTGCCTGGAGGGTGCCGATTTGAGTGATGCTGACCTCAGAGGAGCCTTCTTGGAAGAAATTTTCGGAAATATGGACTTGACCGACGCTAACCTCATGGGTGCCCAAGTTGGAATTAGAGACTTGAGAGATGCCATTTTGTGCAATACGGTCATGCCCGACGGAAGTATTCGGAATGACCATTGCTGAAATTAAACCTTCTGGCGTAGGATATATTGTGGGTCTTCAGTACTTGTTATGCTAAACTAATAAGTACTGAAGAGCCTATATTGTTGGCGTCTTTGTTGTTAGTTTGGCGATGCTACAAAGCAGCCACTACGGTTTTCGCCAAAGGCGATCGCATAACGTGTTCTCCCCCAAAAAATGTGACTTTAAGCTTACAGCGGTAATACGGGCTTTGAGAGGAAAGACACGAATAAATTGTACAAAACTATATTGGAATTTTTCAGCATCTATTACTTCTGAATATTAAATTTATTACAATTTTCCGGATAATTCTTATGTACAATTAAGTACAACAAAGCATGGTAGTAGTAGACTGTCGCAAGCATCTCCACACTTTATTTTAATTACCCACGAGATGGTTCGTCTTACAAAACTTTAGAGTAAATAGCGGCTTCGTGCGATCGCGATTGAAGGTCACCATTGCATCTTTTTAGATAAAATGGAAAAGTCTTAAAATTCTTTATGAAAAAATTACTGTTTATTTGCAGCAAAAATCGCTTACGCAGTCCCACAGCCGAAGCAGTATTCTGTGAGTATGAAGGATTGGAGGTAGAATCGGCCGGACTCGACCGGGAAGCAGAAATCCCTTTATGCAGCGAAGCACTTCAGTGGGCAGATATTATTTTTGTAATGGAAAAGTCTCATATGAGAAAACTTTCAAACAAATTTCAACCTTGGCTTAAAGACAAGCGAGTCATTTGTTTGGATATTCCTGACGAGTACGAGTATATGGACCCCACTCTAGTAAAGTTGTTGAAGAAAAAAGTATTACCAATACTTGGAACTTTTTAGTTTTAGCATTCTCGTTGAATCACCATTTGTACACGGCGTTTTCAACCCAAAACTCAATTGTCTCGAAGTAACCGCCACTACACTGCAAGCTTACCTCATAAGAAACAAACCCACGAGTTGCGATTCGATCGCCCTTGGCGCAAGCTGTACCCAGCTTATCGCGCTTTTTCTATCTTAAGTTTGTCTAAACGCGTGCGATCGCGCTACCGCTTGTGATTTGAAATCACCTTTGACAGTCTATCACCTTTTTCATATAAGGAAGATATAGTGAAGTTAGCCTTCAACGAAGAGTTAGATACGAAGAAACTAAAAATAGAATTTCCTACAGAAGCCATACAAGATGGAGAAAACCTTCTTCCCGTTAGGCTGGCTAACATAGCTGCTAAAAAACAATACTTGAAGGGGCGCATCCAGTTTTGGCAGAAACACACAAAACGAGAGTATAGCGGTTCATGAACTTGTAGTACAGCACCAAATTCATGAGTCGCGATCGTTCTGAGTAACAGTTCAATTGTACTAAAAAGCTCAAGAAAGATTGCAGAGAAAAAATGAACTATAAACTGCGACGAGTGTCAAAAGTGATGCTTGCCTTACTGAGACAGACAAATGATCTTAAGAGATCAATGGTGTTAATAGCTGTGGAAACTACGTAGTCACAATTCTCACCCAAAGGGTGCGATCGTGAATCTAATTTAAATGCATAGGGTTTGATAACAATTGGTGTCGAGAGCAGTGTGTTAACCAAGTCTTTTGAGATCAAATTTATGATTTGACCTGATACACTGGGGGAGCATCCCGTTAGGGCAAAATGCCCTCAGAATAGAATTCTAGGGCTATACAAACGCTCGTCCCTTCGGGTTCACCAGTTCCCAAGGCGCGGGAAACCCCTCCGGCTATCTCAGGAGCGGAGACGCTATGTGCAAGGCACACGCTCCGCGATGCCTTTATGCTATGCCCGTAAGGGCTATACGCGTTGCGAAGCTATGCCCGCAGGGCTATACGCCCTTCGGGTTCGCCAGTCCCCTACGGCGGGAGACCCGCCTATGGCGCATTCGCGCCACGCTTCGCTATCAGGGCTGGTCTCACCAGTTGCCAGGGCGCGGGAAACCCGCCTACAGGACTGGATTCACCACCTGTGTGGACTTTCTTAAAATAACCTGCGGAGGCAGGTTTCGTTTGTGTAGCCGCGATTTCAATCGCAGGCATATTTTTTCCAAATTGGGATACTCCCAAGTTTGGAGACGATTGCAAAGCTAAGGTGCAGTATTACAAAAGGAAAAAAGTTCAATTCGTCAATACCTTTGCCAATTGTGAAAAGTGGTGGTGGAAGTGAAGATAAGGAATGTGATAAGTCGAGGTGAAGTGAGAAAACCTGAAAAAAGGAGAGGGCTTTCGTAGTAAAGTCGTTGTCTACCACAAAGACAACTCAGAAAGGAGCCAAATTGGTAGACACCTTTTTCGGAGGTGCCAATTTGACTAGTGCTGATTTGAGAAGTGTGCTGTCACTATTCACTGTTATCACAGCACATCTGTTAAGCTTTTATTAGCATAACCAGTCATTTCTATGTAGCCTGACGCTGTAACTGGTGTTTCTGCCATTTCACCTTGGAAATTTACAGCGCCTTCCCAGTAAACAGTAGAGATATTGAGTTCTTGATTTGCCATTAAAGGTTTTCCTTCTAAAGACAACCCTAATTTGGGGATGCTTATTTTCCAATGTGCGGGATATCTAGCCCCACTGTAAGAGCTTTTCCAAGTATTCAAAACTTCTACTTGCCAATCTTTTGCAGATAGTAACTCTACTTTGCCATCGGCTGCAATGAAATTACCACTCGATAGAGGTTCAATTGTGCCATCTTCTCGCCGCAGCAAATACAACATTAGCGCTGTATCATTATCAAATTGCAGCGAAAACCAATCCCAACCAATATCGCCAGCACTGAGAAAACTGGTAGAGTACTCGTGGTCTTTCCAACTTAAACCTTTCACTGCAAAGGTTTCTTCTCCTACCGTAACCGTACCTGTGGTTTTTTGCCGCACAATAGAGTAGTAGTAAGAAGCATTTCCCGGTTCTGAACCTTTACGGCTATAACCGCGATCGCCTTGCAATACTGGTGGTAGGGTTTGTTGCAAAACCAAGTCCAGTGCTACTTTATCGGTTTTTGCCTTGAGTCTAACTTGACCTGGTGTTATCTCTGTCACAGACCAATCATCTAGCCAAACACTGTATGGTTCGGCTTGTGCGCCTGCTAATCCCACAGCATTACGATTAAAGCGTTCGCTGGGATAAAATTTTTTTTCAGTAATATCACTGACGGTAAAGTGAGCAAAATAGACTTGATTGCTGCGCCAATGAGAAGCTGATTCTACAGAAACAGATTGATTCTTTGGGGTTAAAGCACGACGGAAAAAGGTTAATTCAAAACCGAAAGGGCGACCTGTTGCAGTTTCTAAATTCCCCGTATAATACCACCACTCCGTTTGGTAATCTTCATGAGAGCCAAAATCGCGAGGAAAACTGATTTCGGTGGGTGCAAACACTTGCTTAAATTTTCCCTCCGAGGGGGAGGCTGTAGATAACCATTCTACTGTTGCTTGACCGCTCGCAGTCACTTTTTGCGAGGGGAAGAGAATAAAAGCAATGGTACCAAGTAATGCGATCGCGCAGAGAAGGACAGTCAGTATTCGTTTCATAATTCGGATAGGAGAAACTATTCTTGGCGAATAGCGGAAGCAATGACAGTATTACCCAAACGCCAAGCAGGATAAACTCCTGCTAAAAGAGCAGCCACGACCGCAACACCAAAAGCTTGTATAAAGTATCCAGGCTGTAATTGCATTTGCAATGTCCAACCAAAAGAGCGAACGTTAATGACGTAAATTAAAATCCACGCCAAAACATATCCTAAAGGCATCGCTAAAATACCAGATATTGCACCCATCAATCCAGTTTCAATAAAAGTCATAAACCATAATTGCTGGGGCGTCATACCATTTGCGCGTAAGATTCCAGTTTCCCTCGTTCGCTCCAGTTGTAAACTCATTAAAGCACTCAAAACTCCAATAAAAGCAACAACCACAGCTAACAATCGCAAAGCATCTGTGATGGCAAAAGTGCGGTCAAAGATTTCTAAAGAACCCTGACGTAGGGTTTGGTTGGACTGGACAAGTAAATCTTGTTTGCCTTGAAAACGATGTTTGATAGCTGTCACAACGTCCTCTACCCTTTCCCCTGGTTTGAGAAACAAACCAATAGATGCAATATTGTCATCCCTCCAAAGGTTTGTATAAATGTCATTGTCTAGTAAGATTGTGCCTTGGTCGTTAGAGTAATCATAAAAAACTGCTAACACGGGAAAACTGCGCCAACCAACAGGAGTTTCTATAGTAATGTCTGTTGGGGGAACCGAGAGATTTTCTTTGAGTAGCAAAGCTTCCGAAACAATGACACCTTTCCCTGCTTCTAGACCTTCCCATGGGTTGACACCTTTGTCACGCTTCCAACTATAAGGACGTTTGCCATGAGAGACATCACCATCAGCAGAAATGAGTTTTACATGCCGATTGAATTCTTTAACCGTCGTTTCCGTTTCATTGTAGGTCACAAAATCGTCCCAATCTTCGTGTGTTTTAATTTCTGCAACGACATCCGGTGATAATTTACCTAAAACACGATTGGCTGTTGTAGCAGGAGGGGTGATGTAAATATCAGCTTGCAAAGTTTGGTCCAGCCACTGTACCACAGTGACGCGGAAGGAACCAACCATAATCGATACTCCTACAATTACCGAAACCGCCACCATCAAAGCAGCAATTGCTACTGAGGTACGACTCAGCGATCGCACAATATCTCGTATTGCCAAGCGTCCGACAACACCAAAGACAGTGTTTCCCACCCAAGCCAAGGTTTCCATTAAGAAAGCAGTCACGGGTGGTGTGAGCAATGCTGCAGCCAGTAGAATTGCGAACAACCCAGCAAACGCTAAAATTAATCCACCCGCACCAATCCGGAGCAAACCAACTCCTAAAAGGGTGAACACTGCCCATGCTAGCACCAACCAAGGCAACAAACGCCTTACCTGACTTTCCAAACTCGAGCGCTGTAAAGTTGTTTGAGGGGAAGTTCGCATCGCCTCAAGAGCAGGAATGACCGAAGCAAAAATTGATGCTGCAATGCCAACCGCCAGACCTTTCCCCAAACTCCAAGGGTCGATACTGACACTTTGCACGTTGACGACAAAATAGAAGTCGTTAATACTTTGGGTAATCAAACCCACAATACCACGTCCCAGCAAAACTCCCAGCCCCAACCCCAAGGTAGAACCTATGAAACTAAAGACCGCAGCTTCACTAAGAATCAGTACAAATAGCTGACCGGGAGTTACACCCAAACAACGAAGGATACCAAACAGAGGTCTTCGTTGGATAACACTGAAAGTCACTGTGTTATAAATCAGAAACATTCCCACGACCAATGCTAGCAAACTCAGAGCCGTCAAATTGAGTTTAAAAGCAGCAGTCATTTGCTGGATGGCATTTTTTTGAGCTTCTGCTGTTTCCAGTTTCACTCCTTCCGGTAGAATTGCCTCAATAGCCCCTTGTTCTGTTGTATCGTGCAGGATCAAATCGATATGGCTGAGATGATTCACCATTCCTAAAATATCTTGGGCTGAGGCAATATCCGCAAATAAAATGCTACTCAAAGCGTTGCGGGTAATGTTATTTGCTGGTTTCAATAATCCAACAACCTGAGCGCGAGTCTCTTTTCCTGCTAGATCGAGGGTGATACTGTCTCCCGCACCAATACCGTACTGTTTGGCTAAGTCTTGGGAGAGGATAACAGTGTTAGGTTGTGTCAGAAAAGCAGTTCCACCCGTAGCGGCTTGAGATTGGTTTTCCTCAAAATAATTGCGGAATGGAGGTTCAGCAAATAAATCCACACCTACCAACCGTAAAGGTTGAGAACCGAGTTCTTTAGCTGAAATGTAACCTTCAACGATAGGGGCTGAGGTAACGCGAACTTCTCGGCGCAGTCTGGTGTAAAGACTTTCGTCGATACCTGTTGGTGAAACTGTGACAATCCGATGCGTTGCGTGTCCGGTTATGGCGTCTGTGGACAATTCAAAAGCACGTTGGGCGGAACCATTGGCTAAGTCAATGGAAACCATCATGGCAACTCCCAACGCCACCCCAAGGATCAGTAGAATATATTGCAAGGCATTTTTCTGGATGCGACGCCAAGCCAAACGCCATAAAGGTTGATTGGATACAGTCACTTGGTTCAAGCAACAACCTCCTCAACCAAGGGGCTTTGAATAACTTCTTGCTGCAAACGTCCGTGGTGCATTCGCAAAACTCGGTTGGCAAATCGGGCGATTTCCGGGTTGTGGGTTGCCATAATTAATGTTTTGTGAGTATCGCGAGTCAATTGCAGTAGCAAATTTAAAACTTTTTCTCCTGTTTCTTCGTCTAAATTCCCTGTAGGCTCATCTGCTAATACCAACATTGGCTGGTGAACCAAAGCCCTCGCGATCGCCACTCTTTGCTGCTGTCCTCCCGAAAGCTGGTCGGGGAAAGCATTGCATCTGTCTGCCAAACCGACTTTTTCCAAGAGATTCACAGCCACCTGTTTTAATTCTTTTCCCTGTCTTCCCGCCAATTCTTGAGGAAGCATGACATTTTCCAAAACTGTTAAAGTTGGAATCAAGTTAAAAAATTGAAAAATAAAGCCAATATTATCGCGTCGGAACAGAGTGCAAGCTCTTTCGTTCAGTTCTGTAATCGCTACATTTTCGATCCGAACCGTTCCTGCTGTTGGTTTTTCAATCCCAGCTATCAGATTCAACAGAGTGCTTTTCCCGCTACCACTATGACCGAGAAGAACAATAAATTCTCCTTTGTCAATGGAGATATTCACATCATCGATGACAGTACGGGAAGTTGCTCCTTCTTGAAATGCTTTGCGGAGATTTTGGAGTGCGATGGACACCGACGGAGTACTAGTATCATTTTGGCTCAAGGTTTCCCCCTGTTAGAAGATTAAAAAAACTTTACAATCTAGATTAACAGGAGAAGAGTATGTTATGTAAATTGTCCTGACACTTCCGCGATCGTTTCATAGTGGGGAGTTGCATTGACTTGTTGTTGGGAGTTGGGTAGGGTGGACATTTGAGTAGACAGGTGTCATAACTGAGCCAAAAAACTATCCAACCTGGATGCACTTACAACTTTCCAAGGAACAATTCCGTTGCCGTTGTATAAAAATTATGGAATACTGTTGGCAAAGTCATATGTACCTCCACGCTCGAGCGCACGCAAGTAAGCTTTTCGCGTATGGATGCGCTCAAGAAATTCCCCGATTGAGGGTCGGCTAAGAACTTCTTGAGGGAGCATGGCAAGTAATTCGAGAGGAAAACTCATTTGGATATCGGCGGCAGTTAGATAGGAACCAACAAACCACGTGCTCTTACGAAGTTCGCCTTCTATATAATCGAAATGAAGCTTAATCTGCGGTGCGACGAATGTGCTCATAGCCTGACTATCGCCTAGTCCAAAACGGTTAAGAATGAGATTGAGGAGCAAGGGCGGCATTGCAGAGCCTTCAGCATAATGCAGCCAATACGTATAGCGCAGACGCTCTGTTGTATTGGGGGGCGGGACTAGCCGACCATTGCCGTAGCGCTCCACCAAGTATTCGATAATAGCACCCGATTCGGCAAGAGTCAGGTCTCCATCTGTAATCACTGGAGATTTACCAAGCGGATGGACTTGGCGCAATAACTCGGGTGCTAGCATGGTTTTTTCATCGCGTTCGTAGTACTTAATTTCGTACTCGATATCTAATTCCTCAAGCAGCCACAGCACGCGTTGCGAACGTGAGTTGTTGAGATGATGAACAACTATCACAAAACGTTCCTCTATAAGTAGTAACTCATGATACTTGACTTTCTAGATTAGCTTAATACCAATTAAGTAACGTCCACCCTGAAGACTATCTTAAATGCAACATCCGCAAGTTACTATTGAGCAGCACGCTGTTTTTCAATCGAAGCGATAGAAGAATTCTCTAGTTGAGATTCCAATTCTAAAAATTGCTTGTACTGTTTATCTTTGGACTCAAAATATTTTTCGACTGTTGTTTTTGTGGCTATAGCATTTTCATACTCATCACCACCATTAGCTAATAAACGTTCTCTCACCCGTTTGCGAATAGCGGAAACAATTTTCCCATTGACGAGTCGAGTTTTTGACCAATCTAGAATGGGTGGTAGATATAAACCGTGCTCAATGTACTTGCCTTGAAGAATATCCTGTAAACTGTATCCCAAAAACTTTGGTATCCAGTGGTAGATAAAGCGTAAATCTGAATCTTTCTCTTCAATATTTTTATTAGAATTGTAAATACGAAAAGTTTCACTCAAAGGATTGGTAATACCTGATTGCATCTGCCACTGCCAGTTATTGATACGGTTTTAACCCTTAAGCCTCCAGCTTATCACCAAATCTCCATCCACCAAATAATTCATGTAGTGGCTTGCGCCATGATGCCAAGAAATACCGTAATTAATTGTTAGGAAAGTAGCACACATCGCCCGCATGCGGAAATTCATCATTTCTCCCCTTTTCCTTGCTCCCACACTCTACAAGAAAACACTGTATTAATTCTTTTTTTTATACCGTTTTCATGACCAACCTAG
Source organism: Tolypothrix bouteillei VB521301 (assembly GCF_000760695.4). Classification (GTDB taxonomy): domain Bacteria; phylum Cyanobacteriota; class Cyanobacteriia; order Cyanobacteriales; family Nostocaceae; genus Scytonema; species Scytonema bouteillei_A. The sequence goes on from NZ_JHEG04000001.1 coordinate 8,801,909, forward strand.
CTGGCAAATCCATTTACTTCAATCAACATCCGTCTCCATTACCACTTTGGTATGAGCTTTTTACTTAAATTGCATCCAGACATTTCAGCAACTGTTTTTCCCGAAAAACATCACTAAGTACTTACACATAAATATTTATATATTTTTTGAAGCCATTGAAATCGTTGTAAGCCAACACTGTTCCTTGTTACCCGTTCCCTGTTGCCTCTCCCAATTAGATAATTTATTTTGCATAACTACTTAGCGTTCCTGGTCTTCTACTTACTGCCACCAACTGCTTCCATACAATTTGGTGTAGAATCGCTCAAACCCTTACCTGGAGTAATATTCACCTCTTTGAGTTCCTGGATCAATTCCTACTTTTTTCTCAGAAACTTTTAGATTTTTTCATCTCTTGTACTATGAGAATTTCCGGTATTTAGTAATTTTGTACTCATTTGACTGCCATTGTTGCTTCCTTTTTCCATATGCAACCAACGTCTCAATGCTCAATGCTCAATGATATCAAGCTCACAAACCATTGCTACCTCAGGGTTTCCCCTGTTTGTCTATCTCTTACATTCTTACTGCCATTTTGCTGCTTCCATTCTTATACTTACTGCCATCGACTGCTTCCGTGATTGTCACAATCGCCTCTTTGGCTCAACGTCATCATCAGCATTTCAAGCTTTTTTACTGCCATCGACTGCTTCCACTTTACTGCCATCGCCTGGGTAAAGTGACAGCATCTTTTATTCCTATAGCAGCTAAAACGTGTTTTAATCCCGTTGCCGGGAATCGCTGCGTTTCAAGCAGCAAAGTTTCAGCCGCCGCCTGGAACTCGTGGATTGTTTCAATCCCGTTGCCGGGAATCGCTGCGTTTCAAGCTTCTTCTTGTTTGTTAATTCTCCAAGCGATTGGTTTCAATCCCGTTGCCGGGAATCGCTGCGTTTCAAGCAGTGCTACCCGCAAACATTGGTATTTCTATATTCTGTTTCAATCCCGTTGCCGGGAATCGCTGCGTTTCAAGATCAAAGATGATGTCTCCAACGCCTTCCAAGCCCAAAACAAGTTTCAATCCCGTTGCCGGGAATCGCTGCGTTTCAAGACCTTACGTTGGAATTAAACTGTTTGGATATAACAAGTTTCAATCCCGTTGCCGGGAATCGCTGCGTTTCAAGCAAGCGTTATCGGAACCCAGTTGAAAGTTAAGTTCGTTTCAATCCCGTTGCCGGGAATCGCTGCGTTTCAAGTTTAAGTAAGTCTTTATACTACGTAAGGTGCGATCAGTTTCAATCCCGTTGCCGGGAATCGCTGCGTTTCAAGTTTAGGTTGCTGGATAATTCCAAGGTTGCAACTTAGTTTCAATCCCGTTGCCGGGAATCGCTGCGTTTCAAGCAGGGTTATCAAAGAGTCCAAGCCAAAGTATATCGTGTTTCAATCCCGTTGCCGGGAATCGCTGCGTTTCAAGTTGCTAGGATAATTCATTGATAAGTACCCTCTGGTTTCAATCTAGCAACGGTGCGGTGTATGATGAATTAAGTTTTAGGATAATTCATTGATAAGTACCCTCTGGTTTCAATCCCGTTGCCGGGAATCGCTGCGTTTCAAGCCGCCGGATATTTATTTGCAAACAAGCAATAACGTTTGTTTCAATCCCGTTGCCGGGAATCGCTGCGTTTCAAGCCCGCCATCTGAAACCCTTAAATAGCATGGATTCTACGAGCCGTTTTGGCAGATCGAAAAAATGACCTCATTTGCGGCTCGCTTATTGACATATACTGTCAATAGTTCTGAATTTCAAAATGCTACAACTATTAACTTGTCTAGGTTCTGGCGTTTTTGGCAGAACCCCCTAGGTTTTAGCCCCCGCTTCGGTTTGCCAAACATCAATCTAGTAACATTATAGACGGACTGCATCCGGGCGTCCAGCGATCGCTTAGATATCTTCATGTTAATTGTAGCGATCGCCGAGCGGGTAGTGAATGCCACGGAACTCGAAAGAATCAATCGCCTACTGCCGCTCCTGCCTCAAGCGTTGGAAATTGAGCGCGAACTGTACAAACTTATCGAAAAATATTTAACAAATCCAGGAAAAAAAGGGAACAATGACACCCTAGCATCCATATCAACCAGTGGAAATACAAGACTTGCTGACGATAGCGCTTTTGGGTTTAGAGCACCGGCAGTCCTTTCGTTACTCGCGATCGCAGCTTACAGAGCATTTTTAGATTCAGACTACAATTGGATATTTCCTTTTGAAGAATTCTCCCCACGATTGTTAAAAAAACTCTGGGAAGATAAGTTACTTGTTGCACTGAAAAAGGAAAAAGCTAATTTGTGCAGGTATTTTTCTCATTAAACGTGATTGTGTCTTGCTTACAGTCTCTAGCAACTTTTGGAGCGGGGATTAACCGTCTCTACAGCTTTGCTGAGTACTTGGAAGCCCCCGACAAAGAAAATCAGCAACAAGATTGTTTACGGTTAGCATTTCTGGTTATAAAACAGCACACATCCCAATTAGGTTGATACGCTCTTCCCCGTAATTTTCCTGCTCATCGAAGCGTTGTATTTATAACTCCTCGTCCTGCATGACAGCTTCAAAATCCTGTCCCCCATAAAACACCCCGTGGATGGTTACGCGGTCAGGTTTCACGGAAAAAGCGATTGTTACCCGTTTGGCATACCCGATAGTCCGCAAATTCGGTCGGAAATCATCGCGTTTAGTACCGCGTTCCGGGAAGGTGGTAAGGCTCTGGCAAAAGCCAATGATGCCATTGACGTAACGCTCTGCCCGTTCCTCCCCGCCACGGTCGGCAATATAGGTGTAGAGATCGTCAAGTTGCTGCTCTGCCCGTGGCGAGAAGATGACGTTGTATTGTTTCATCAAGCGTTACTCTGCTGTTGTCCGCTTACGGTACCGGGAGCGGATACGCGCCATAACCTGTTCTGCGGGGACACCTAATGTTTCATCAGCTTCACATTCGTCATAACTTTTGACGACTTCTTCCCGCAGCCACTTCTCCATAGCAGCGTCACGCGCCTGGAGCGTCCGCAGACCATCGCGGATAACTTCACTTTCTGTTGCATACTCGCCAGAGGTGACTTTAGCCCTAACCATTTCCAGCATGTCATGAGGCAACGTGATAGTAAGTGCTTGGGTTGTTCTCATAAGCGATTCTCCTGCTTAAAGCCTGCTTATCACAATGTATGATTAAATCATACACTTAAAAAAGCCTTAGCAGAGCTTAAAGCTACAGCCAGCAGTCCTTTATTCCTAACGGAAGTTAAGCAAGACTTATGAATTGATCGGAAACCCACCGATAAGCTTTTGTAAATTCCCGAACTGATGAACGAGAAAAGGGGCTTATTGGCTGGTACGCTAACTTAGAGACATTAAACTTTGTAATTACTAGTATTGGTTTCAATCCCGTTTCCGGGAATCGCTACGTTTCAAGTCTCTCGTTTTTGCTTAGGGGTCATTGGTCTCTTAAGTTTCAATCCCGTTTCCGGGAATCGCTACGTTTCAAGTACTTCTAATATGTGCTGGCTGGTGTAGCGGAAACTTTGAAGTTTCAATCCCGTTTCCGGGAATCGCTACGTTTCAAGCCTGCAACGTTACGTTGCTTCTAAAATTTATAGTAGGTTTCAATCCCGTTTCCGGGAATCGCTACGTTTCAAGGGTGTGGCGTGTTTGCTGGATCGAGAAAGCTTTGGTTTCAATCCCGTTTCCGGGAATCGCTACGTTTCAAGTTCAAAAGTGGATCAGAAAGATAGTGAGTCAATCAAGGGTTTCAATCCCGTTTCCGGGAATCGCTACGTTTCAAGTTGATAGCAATCGAGTATTTGCAGGCGCAACTTGGGTTTCAATCCCGTTTCCGGGAATCGCTACGTTTCAAGCCCGCCATCTGAAACCCTTACAGAGCATGGATTCTAAGAGCCGTTTTGGCAGATCGAAAAAATGACCTCATTTCAGACTGACTTATTGACAGTATATGTCAATAGTCCCAAATCTCAAAATGCTACAACTATTAACTTGTCTAGGTTCTGGCGATTTTGGCAGAACCCCCTAGGTTTTAGCCCCCGCTTCGGTTTGCCAAACATCAATCTAGTAACATTATAGACGGACTGCATCCGGGCGTCCAGCGATCGCTTAGATATCTTCATGTTAATTGTAGCGCTCGTTGGTCGCACAACCGCAAAGCACGTACAACCCAAGAATAAAGCTGCAAAAACTCAATCTCCGTTGCGAGCCAATTTATTGAAATCGAACTCTTTGAGGTTGTAAATATGTTTCCTCAAACTTGGTTCTGGCAAACGATCGCAATTAAGGAAAAAGCATACCACAGCCAATTTTCTGCGATCGCGAAGCGGCTGCTTTGCAGCATCGCCTGACATCTGGTAATAAGAAAACCTGTTCAAAATTTAATTAATTGCGACCCACATTTGAAACAGAAATTGGAATTAGCTGGATTTTTTTGACCGCAATTAGTACGGAAAATATCATTTTGAACTGGAGTTAGAGGTTCTTTTTTTCCATATTCGACAAAAGTCATAGTCTGTAGCAAGTTCTATATCATTGACTATACAGGCACTTGTCCGCAAGACAAGGACTTCTTATTAAGTCCACGCAGGTGGACTTTGTTTGTGTAGCCCCAGAATTCTATTCTGAGGGCAATTCGCACTCTTCGGTATGCTCCCGCACAACGAACGTTCATGCTTGTCTCTCTGCTCTAATCTGTTTATCTAAAAATGTGGTTATTGATACACGTGGAAGTCCAGACTACACCAGCTGTTTGCAACCAAGTTATACAGGAAGTATACATCCGGATTTCATATTAGTTGATGTCAGGGGAAATATATGAGAATAAATGCTGAGGAGTTGCTCAGACGTTATGCTACTGGAGAAAGAGATTTTGCAGATATCAAGTTTTCTGCAAGGCTTTTGGATGGAGAAGATTTGCGGGAAATCAACTTGAGTGGAGCAGATTTGATTAGAGTCGATTTGAGTGGCACGAACCTTAGGAATGCTAACCTGAGTGGAGCTAGACTGATTTGTGCCAACCTGACTGCTGCTAATCTCGAAGGCGCTAATTTGTTTGGGGCTGACTTGAGTGGTGCTGATTGCATAGGAACTAACTTCAGAGATGCCGACCTTAGCGAAACTATTTTGAGTGGTACCGATTTCACTGGAGCTGATTTATATGGGGTAGAAATGGATAACGACTCTTTGCATTATTCTTCAGGGCAAAAAAGAAACTTTGCTCGGCAAGAAAACCTATCATTCCTTCTGAAGATAACTCCAATACTAATTGGTGCCGATCTACTAAGTTTGGGTGATGACCAAGACTCTTATATGGTATTGAAAATACCTTGACCGGGGGTGAGTACGTTATCGGGATCGTAACGTCGCTTGGCATTTACCAATCTGCTCCAGACCGAACCAAAATGCTGCTGCCAATCTTCTTGAGAGAATGCTATAGCGTTAACGGGATAGTGAGTACCACCAAGGTTGCGGTTACGCTCAAACAATCTCCGGTTGTCATCAAGCATACGTGCGATCGCAGTATCATCACCTGATGGTGCAGTTCGTAAAATCGCAAAGAGAAACACGATTTGCTCGTTGGGTACCTTGAACAATGGCCGTGTGAAACGGTCTGTTTTGACAGGATACAACAGAATTGGACTATTTCCCGTATCGGCTAATGTCAAAGTGGAAACAACCTCACTAATATATTGCTCCACAGATGTTCCCGATACAAACAAGTTAATCCAAGGATGAGGGTTAGACCAGACACCAATGGATTGAAGGAAAGCAACAGTAGGAGCTAAGCGATTGAGGAAGTCGAAATAAGTTTTGTCTTCAATTTGTGCGGTACCTTGAGTGTAATTTAAAGAAGCCAACAGGCTTGCATTATCTGGCTCATTGGGTGGTGTATAAAAGCTAGCTGCCTCTAACAGATAACGCCATCCACCATTAGGATCGCTGACAATCTGACCTTCTACGTAATTGAATCGTTCATCTTTAATCAGTAAGCGTTGGTCGTGAGTAAAAGCTGCCAAATCGTCATAATCTAGGAGAAATACACGGGCATTACGTTCGGCTTCGATCGGTCGGATTGTTGCCCTGACTATAATTCCACACTGTCCCAAACCTGCTAAGACCGTTTCAAATAAATCTCGATTTTGAGTCGGAGAACAAGTTAAGAGATCGCCCTTACCAGTTATAACCTGAAGTTCCAAAACATTATCAACTTGCACGCCATAACGGTGAGTTGCACCACCGATCCCACCAACTGATAACGTACCTCCAACAGACAGTTCTAAGTAATCTGTAAAGACAGGCGGTGTCAATTGTTGTGGCAGTGTTGCTTCCAATAGTTCGCTCCACCGCACCCCAGCTTCCACAATCGCCCGCTCTGCATTAATGTCATGGATTTTATTGAGCGTGCTTGTATCAATGACCACACCACCCTCGACTTGTGCTTGACCATAGCAGCTGTGACCCTGACCGCGTGCGGCAACCTTCAGGCTGTGAGTACGAGCAAATTTGATAATGTTGACGATATCATGAATCGAACCTGGTTTAAGTACGGCTTTTGGGTAACGATGTATTAAATGACCAAAATCATCACTTGCACTTGCGCGTGTGGCATCGTCAGTGTAAAGGACTCCATCTAAATGCGGTAAATTGATAAACGAGTGTGCTGCGTCGGCAGGTGTGACCCACGAACGATTAACTGGATCGAACCCAACGACAACAGTACTAGCAATCAAACCTTGTAAAATCTTGCGACGCGAAGCATTATTTTTCATTTTTGAAGTGTCTAATGTTGTTGGCTTAAAGAATCGCACAGTTGGGGCACCTTAAAAAAGTCGGTGGGGTAGCTTCCTTCCTCCCTAGACTCGCCATAGTGATCGTAAAACTCGAAGGTTCCAATTTTCTTGAGAATAGGAGCAAACTCGGGATACTTGTCTGCACGATTGCAGAACCGGGCGGGTATCTCCGTTCCAGGAATCATGCCTTTCCAGCAATCGACAGCGAAACTGTTGATAGTGGTTGTGCCCTCGTAAACCATGTTGTTAGCTAACCACCAGTCGCGGCTGAAGACATTAGGCAGTGGAAAGGGGTTGAGGGTACAGGTGCTCACTTTGGTGTTCGGATCTTTTTGAATAAAGTACTCTTTGTCTGGATTTTTCCCATCTCCTGGATCGAGGTCATATACGTTGTAGATCAGAACCTCCTTGTCAATATAGTAGGCGAGTTCGCGGTTGACACCTAGGTTCATATCAAACTCGTATGTGGACACTAGTTGATTTTGGGGATTGCCGACTTCCTTAAATCTTCCCGAGCCAAAGTATACCAAGGGAAAATTGGGAAACGCCTTTGCAGTCTGGTTTTTGAGAGCTTCTTTTGTCAAGGAACTGTGTGTGCTCTTACCCTGACCAAAAGCGGGAAGCGAAGTTGCACACAAAGCACACAAAACACAGATGATAACCCACTTAAAGATACCGTTTTTCATTTTTGAAACGATTACTGTACTGCTTCAAAATCAATCTTCATTTGAAAGCGATGCCTGATTTTACTTGGTTTACATTTCTTTAAAAACAGTGTTCGACTTATAGATTTTGAGAAATCTTTAATGACGAGCTAATATTTAATAATTGGCGATCGCCGTTTGAGTTTTTAGTGGCACGCTCGACCTCCCAATAGACTCATCCTTGTTGAAATACCGTTCTCGTCCATATATGCTTTAATGCCTGCATCTAAATCTTGCAATGCTGCTGCCATACTGGGTTAACAAGATTTACTTTAGTAAACAGTGCCACCATAACCATAAGCTCTTACCCAGGAGTTAATCTGTTGATTTTCTCCTATTTCAATACAACCAAGTTCATCCACAAAACGACACATCTAACGATCGCAGACCTGCGATTACTGAGAGCTATTTTAGCTAACTATATCACAATAAAATTTGCGTGCAAGCCGCTTTCCCTGACAGAATCAATGTTAGAAACTGAAAACATGATTCATCAGGTAACAAACAAATACCCAAGTGTTTCAGGCGCTGTATTTGTAGCTGTTGGCATCTTGGAAAGAATTGACATAGATACAACTGAGGAATTAATCTCAAGCATCACCAAACTGATTAAATATCGCTCCCCTAAAAAAATGCTCTGCCAAACACAGAGCATTAAATGAAATCATTACAAAAGATAATCCTATGGCTTGCCTTTCAACTGGGAATTTTCAACTTAGAAATTACACATAATGTGAATCTGTCTCAATCCTTGGCGATTCATACTATTCAAATTACAGTCACAAAATGAAGGACTTGTGGAGATGACAAAATTAATAGCAGGTGGTAAGTGCGATACGCCTTTGGCGATAAGCGAAGCTTATCGCTCAAGGGGCAACAGCAAAGCTGAAGGCGATGTTACTTACTATTATGCTGACCTCAACGAGATTTCATTGGCGTTTGCCCGCGTCAATCCATGAAAGCCAAGGCTCTGAATACCTTAAGACTTTGAAGTTTTTATACTCAATATCTTTGCAATCTAAATCTGGTGTTGACGGTGGAATACAAACATCTGGGTATGCGGGAGAGCAATTTTTAGCCTGCTTGTTACTTGCTTGCTTCAATAGGGGAGCATTGTCACGTGACCGTCAACCCCTCCGAGGTACGCTATCGATAGTTGCAACTGATAAGAATCCCTAATAGGGATTGAAACCGCTATTTCAAACCTTCCACAAATCCAAGCGATCGCTAGTTGCAACTAATCGCTTTTTAAGAAAAACCCATCCATTAAAAAACCCGCACGTGGCGGGTCAGAACCAAAGGGTATAAAACAATCGACTTACTGTTAAATTTTCTTAATCGCTCGAGTAGTGACTGTTCAAACTGTTACCAACTGACGGTTGGTGCGAGAAATAGTGTTAACAGCAGTGGACTTTGTAACTTGCTCGTGCTTGACAATGTCGCGAACAGCTTCGAGAGAAGACTCAATAGAACCTTGCAGCCATGCGGGGAATCTAGAGCAATGTTCGCCTGCAAAGAACAGGGTGTTTTGGGGTCTTTGTGCTGCTAAGTAATTGGATTCGCTATCATCCCAGTGAATGGTGCATCCGCCTGCACTCCACTTATACTCACCCCAAGCAATGGATGCTTTGTCCACAATTGTACCGGGTACATTCAGTTCGGGGTGAAGTTTGCTGACTGTGTTTTGCACGTAATCAAAACGCTCAAGCTCTGACATTTTGCCCATGCGATCGGCATCATCACCGATGGTATAGCTTGCTAACATGACGCTTCCACGCTCTGGGTTAAACTTAACTGAGGGGTAGTAGGTTTGGCGCACGCCTTCACCACTGAAGGAAGCTCCACCTTTGATACCTTCTTGTTGCCAGAAAGCTTCCTTGGTATGAAATGCCACTTTCGTTCCGGGACAGTAAACTGTGTTGTGGATGGAGTCTAACTTTTGCTCGTCAAAACCGCTCAATTCCATTTTGCGGAGTATGGAGAAGGGAATGGTGCATAATACGTAGTCACAGTTGCTGGTGTGCAATTGACCGTTTTGCTTCCAAGTAATTTGGGTATGGTCTTTTTCTACTCGCAGCGCTACCACTTCAGCATTGCACTTAATATCTGCTTTGATTGAAGTTGCCAAGCGTTGGATTAATTGATCCATTCCACCTTTAAGTTGCAACAGGTCGTGGCTGGTTTCGGTCATGATGTCACCAAGGAAGATATCCAACCCTTGGGAACACTTGGCGCGGAAACTCTTATTTTGAGTCAGGAATGAGTGCAAATCTATGGTTTCACCATCTTCGCTGAAGTAAGGATTTAAATCCAAGCGCTCTAACTCATCCATTAAGTGAGATTGTAAATCGCGCTCAAAATCAGAACGGAGATTGCCAGGAGCGATGGTATTAATAATGGTTTTGAGCCAAGCGGCAAAATTGCGAGTTTGTTCGCTGTAGCGCGTGTCAGTCAACAGACCACCTTCCGTTTGTTGCAAGGTGCGGGGTGCATCTTTCATGCGGATAACTTTGCCATCAATATTCATTTTGGCATTGCTTTCTTCAAACACGGTCATAAACTTGCACAGCTTGTCACTCAGTCCCATTTCTTGAACGTAATGTAATGTCAGTTCGTGGTCGCCAGGAATACGCATTGCTCCGAGTTCGGCGTAAGGTGCATCGGGTTCATTACCGAAGCGGTGCGTCCACACCCGTCCGCCAATGCGAGGGCTACCTTCCAATATCTCAACTGTATGACCCAAGCGTTCGAGTTCGTAAGCGGCTACCAAACCTGCAATTCCTGCGCCTAAAATTGTAATGTGCTTTTTCTCGGATTGGCTGTTGATGAGTTGGAGTTGTTCTTTAATCGTGTTAGCGTCCATTGTTTTATCCCCTTTGGTTAGTTGCTTGTCTCATGATTTAGGATTCAACTTGCCAAAGGCAATTACGTAATTTTTGAATCTAAATGTATAAATTAAATACTATTTATTACGGATACTGACGGAAACTGACTTTTTCTGACGGCGGGATTTTTGGTAGTAATGGAGGTGTAGCGAGCAAGAGCCCAACTCTCTTGAGTGCGATCGCGTTGCTTTATAGTACGTGTGTTTTAAGAAAAAAGAAAAAGCAGTAATGAATGAAGACAGACACCATCTTCTATATCCTCTCGCGTTCATCAGAAGAAACTGCACGCCAAGCATTTTTAGCTTTAATTAAGTCCAACGGTCAAACTGAAAACTAATTGGACTAATGTGTAAAAAATTCTAGTAGACTGAGTTGCCCGACTGCGACATTTTGATTTCAACCAGGATTGTGTAGCGCCAAGAAGATCCAATACTATTGGAAAAAAAATTGGAAGTAAAATAATGGTTTTGGTAATGACTCCAGAAGAATTGGTTGGACGCTATCTCCAAGGGGAGCGTAACTTCCAAGGAATTAAGTTGCTCCAATCCCCTTCGGATGTTGAAGGGAACGAAATCGACCTTCGAGGGCTGTGTTTGCAGGAAATTAATTTGAGTGGAGCTTGTTTGAAGAAGGTGAATTTTACTGAAGCAGACCTGACCAGAGCCAATTTGTTTGGAGCCGTTTTGGAACAAGCTTGCTTGAAACGCGCTGTCATCAGGAATGCCAATTTGTATTCTGCTAATTTGCGTTGGTGCAATTTGACCGAAGCCGATTTGAGAGGAAGTGTCCTCTGAGAGATTGCGTAGATTATGATGGTTATTAATCTTAAAAATGTGCAAAAGAGGGAAAAAATGGCACAAATATATGATTCTATAGCCAAACAGTATAAAAAGTTTTACTCTTTGCCATTCGCCCTATGTCAACCTCAAATATTGTTACAAAAAATCCGATGCTTCAAAACATCTTAACTGCTACAACTCCAGTCGGTAAAACCAATCGCGGACATATGCGAGCCATGCAAGAGGATATGATTGGATACCTCGAGCATTTGGCGGGACAAGGCAACTTCCTTCGCATTCCTCTAGGATTTCTTGGTTCAGCTTATTTTGTCAATAGCCCTGACTTGGTGCAAGAAATTCTGCTCAAGCAATCCAAGAAATTTCAAAAACCTTTTACCGTAAAATATACAGCGAAGGAGTTTTTTGGAGAAAATCTCTTTACCAGTGATGGAGAATTGTGGCAAGCATTACGCGCTACCATTCAGCCCGTGTTTCACGCACAACGCATCAACGTCTATGCGGATATCATGCTTAATTACACTAGGGCTATGACGTCTCAATGGCAACCAGGTCAAGTGCTTGACATTCCCAAAGCCATGATGGATCTGACCTTAGGTATTACAACTAAAGTTTTATTTGGTCGGGATTTGCGTGATGAAGTATCAGGTCAGGCAATTATCCGCTTCGTCGATCTCTTCTCCGAGCGCATTAGTGGATTTCCGATACCTGCTTGGTTGCCAATTCCCAGCAATTGGGAATTGAAACGACTGATGGTGGGAAGCCGTCGCTATTTCAGCCCATTAATTGCAGAACGCCGTCAATCGTCTGAAAAGCACGATGACGTTTTATCTGTGCTCATTCAGGCTCAAGCTACAGATACGACAGGGCTTCTTACCGATCGCCAAATTTACAACGAAGTCACGAACTTATTTGCTGCAGGTTATGAAGTAACAGCGCATACGTTGGCTTTTACTTTATATCTTATCTCCCAACATCCAGAAGTGGAAGCACGATTGTTTGAAGAGATTGACAGAGTTTTGGGTCAAAGAGCGATTGCAACATCTGACTTAGAGCAAATGCCATACTTGGAAATGGTGTTGAAAGAATCCATGCGCTTGTTACCCGTAACAACTGTGGTACCCCGTCAAGCAGTGGAAAATGTTGTGCTCCAAGGTTATACCCTTCCTAAAAACAGTGTTGTCCTGATTGCACCTTGGACGTTACATCGCAACCGGGAGTACTTCCCCAACCCACTTGAGTTCAATCCAGAAAGGTTCCATCGCGAACGCCAAGACGCAATTCCCAAATTTGCCTACCTTCCTTTCTCAGGTGGTCCCCGCATCTGTATTGGCAATGCATTTGCGATGATGCAAATGCGAATCAATTTAGCAACAATTTTGCAAAATTATCGACTTACAGTCGCCCCCGGATATCAATTCGAGACATTTTACAGATTCAATACTCGTCCCAAAAATGGATTACCTATGATTGTAGAAGCCCGATGACGTGAAACCACACAACCACAACCGGATCGCTCGCTCTGTCGCATTAGCTAATAGTTCTTCCGCCCGTTGTATGCATTCTCCAAGAGGAAGCGGTGCATCAGGTAGAGGGAAAGAAACGAGTATTCCTAATTTTTGCAATTCATCGCTTGTTAAGCGTACCGTCCCACCGAACGCTATAACTGGAACACCTTTACCGTTTTTCGCAGCACCCGCTACCCGCGCCACGCCAGACAGAGCTTTACCACGTAAAGTTTGGACATCAATTGAGCCTTCTGCTGTCAGTACTAGGTCAGCAGTTTCTAGTTTTTGCGTTATTTGTGTTGCTTCCAGCACTACGTCAATACCAGCTTTTAGTTGTGCGTTCAAAAAAGTCATTAACCCAAAACCCATACCCCCAGCAGCACCTGCACCTTTGACAGTTTTGCAATCCCTTCCAGTTGTAGCAGCAGCGATTTTGGCAAAATGCTCCAAAGCAGCATCCAGTCCTTTCACATCAGTTGGTGTCGCCCCTTTTTGAGGTCCGTAGATATATGCTGCACCATTCTCTCCGCAAAGCGGATTATCTACATCAGATAGAACGGTAATTTGAGTGTCTTGAAGTCGTACATCCAAATCTGTCAGATCGATCTTTGCCAATCGATGCAGAGCAAATCCCCCTCTTGGTAATTCTTGACCGTCCGCATCAAGCAAGCGTACCCCCAGTGCTTGCAACGCTCCTGCACCGCCATCAGTTGTTGCAGAACCGCCAATACCAATTAAGAGATTGCGACAACCAACGTCTAATGCAGCCCGAATTAGTTGTCCGGTACCGTAAGATGAAGCCTCCTTGGGACGGCGATCGCTTTGAGGAACAAGTGTTAGTCCAGAGGCTTGAGCCATTTCAATCACTGCTTGTCCATTTTGCAGCACGCCCCATTTAGCTTGGACTGGATCTCCCAAAGGATTGCTTGCAGTTTCGATGCGTTCCTCTCCACCGATACCCAAAATAAAGGCTTCAACCGTTCCCTCACCTCCATCAGCAAGGGGTACTGCACTAATCTGGTATGGAATTTTTCCCATTGCTCTGTGTATTCCAAGCTTCATTGCTGCACACGCAGCAATTGCAGATAACGAACCTTTTAAAGAATCAGGGGCGAGAACAAAATGGATATTGTGAGTGCGAACAGTATTGCTCAAGTCTGTCTCCAATGGTTTTCAAGTAACTCTTGTAAATGTTCGATCGTGAAATCGGGACATACGGAACTCTCATTCAAATCCTTACTATAACGATTAATCCAAACAGTTGATAGACCTACGGCTTGTGCTCCAGCTATATCATACTTGAGGCTATCACCAACAAAAACAATTTTTGATGGCTCAACCGCTAACAATTCAACAGCTTTCTCAAACAAACGAGGTGACGGTTTAATACAGCCATAGTCTGAAGAGAAGACGATCGCATCAAATAAATGAGCGATTCCCACTCGTTCAAATTCTTTCCTGTACAATTCGCTTGTAGACCAAATATTAGAAACAACTCCTAGTTGGTGGGTTTGGCGGAGTTGATGTAAGATAGATATATACGGTTCTGATATCACTCCCGCTTCGTGTATTGCAAATACTTGTTCTAACAAACCAATTTCATCACGGGGTAAATCTTGCGTCTGAATTATGGTTTTTAAATAACTTGCAACGGAAGAAAAATTTTCATAGTAGCGAGGATTTCCGTAATCTGCAAACATGGTGTTGCAAATTTTTCTTATAATAACATTGACTGCCTCTTCTGACAGAAATTTGCCCCCAATCTGCTGATAGGTTGAACCGAAATTTTCCATATCGGAAAATCGATCCACTTCGAACATAAAAGTGTTCCCCATGTCAAGAAGAATGGCGTCAAAATTATCAATAAATCTTTGCAGCATTTTGATAATTTTTCAATAAAATTTTTGCTGGTTAGTATAGGTTTATCATTGATTGAGAAACTCTGCTATCTCTATGCGATTTCCCGCCGGATCGCGTAGGAAAAACCGCCGACACTCTGGAATTGGATTGCCATCCGGAAGAATTTCTATCCCATAGCCTCTAAGATGTTCCTCAAAAGCATTTAAATTATAAACTTGGTAACAGATATGTCTCCGAGATGTCTCATTACTGGGGTTCTTCTCCAGACTGATATGAATCTGAGTCTCTCCTAAAGAGTACCATGCACCTCCAAATGCTTTGATTTCTGGAGGTTTTGGAATTTTCGTTAGACCCAAAACTTGGCTGTAGAAAAATAACATAGCATCTTCCTTTTCAGCAGGAGATGTCACTTGAATATGATGAACACCATGAATCCACATCTTTAAATTTTCTCCAAATGAAAGAAACACTCAAGACAGAAGGTGCGATCGCCAATCGCAGCCCTTTTTAGGTAAATCGACCACAATGGTAGGAGTACGGCGACTTTGCACCCTAGGATTTATTGACGCTGTACTGCACTATTCAAGCTCTAAATAATACATTGTTTTTCTAATTTACTTAGATTTTTTATACAGTGTAACACTTATCTCGTTTTTTATTTGCATAATTCGATAGATTTACCGTAGTATAATGCATGAGATATCTCAAACTCCTCTTCTAATATCAATTGCAAGGAATTGCCTGAAATGACGACTATCACAACTACAGAAATTCGCACCACTCACGTTAGAGTCCCCAACGAGGGTTTACAAATAGACGCCTATCTAGCTGAGCCAACTCGTGAAGGAACATACGCTGCTGTCATTGTGATTCAAGAAATCTTTGGGGTCAACATTCACATTCGAGAAGTGACCGAGCGATTGGCAAAAGAAGGATATGTAGCGATCGCACCCGCTCTTTTCCAACGCGTCGCCCCTGGTTTTGAGGCTGCATATACCCCAGAAGACATTCAGGTCGGGAGAAAGTACAAGGAGCAAACCAAAGCAGACGAATTGATAAGCGATATTCAAGCCACCATCGCTTATTTAAGAACTTTGCCAAATGTTAAGAAAGATGCCATTGGCTCCATAGGTTTCTGCTTTGGCGGTCACGTTGTTTACTTGGCTGCAACACTTCCAGATATCAAAGCTACGGCTTCTTTTTATGGCGGTGGGATCGTAAACTCCACTCCTGGCGGTGGGACTCCAACTATCGCGAGTACTCCTGAGATTAAGAATCCTATATACGCTTTCTTTGGTACTCAAGACAAAGGAATTCCAGTAGAGCATACCGAGCAAATCGAAGCCGAACTTAACAAACACCAAATTCCGCATCAGGTTTTTCGTTATGAAGCAGGACACGGCTTCTTCTGTGATAAGAGAGCTGATTACAACCCCGAAGCCGCAGCCGATGCTTGGACACACGTTCTTGATCTGTTCCAAAAAAACCTTCGGAAAGCTCAATCTGTCAGTTGAGTTAAAAGGTTAATTTACCGAAGAAAGGCAGATGGCGCAAGGCAGAAAGCATTTAGGCTAAGTTCTCTAGTAGAATTTAGCTAACAGTTCCTCACTCTCTTTCTCGATCGCCAGTTACCGCTCGCCGCTCGTTACTTATGAAGAAGAGGGTTGCACTTTTCCTCAGTTCCACCTTCTGACAGACACTCGCTATATTTGAGGTATTGCTCCACTTTGGGATTCGTTTTGTTTTGCTGTTCTACCTGCACCCGTTTTGCCCCACTTTGGTCAACAAAATTGTTCCTGTATACCAAGTAACAAATAGATAGAGAGCCTGCTATGACTCCTGCGGTAACTACCGTTAAGCCCAGTCTGTTCCAGAATTTGTTTGGGTTGCTGTATTTTGGGTCAACTTTCATATTTCAGGTACAGATACTTACGCAGTTAATTTTTACACTATCTTGGACTGCCAAATTTAAAGAGTATGTAAAGCCTTCTTTTGTTAATTGAAAGTTGAGATTTAGTAGTTAGTAGTTAGTAGCTAAGAACGCCTCATTCTTAAGTAAGATTTTTGCGATCGTATTTTTACAGAAATTTAATTTTACTGAGATATCTTGAGATTTCGTTTTAAGAAATATTACGCAGACAGCCTAAATCATGATGAAAATTTTTAAATACCTTAGGTAGGGATAAAGCCGCCCCAGAAGCTAACAGAGAGGGTGTTTTTCATCCTCTCTATAAAGAGAAAGAACTTGATAGGGCTGTAGCAAAAACAGACGAGCCAATTCTAAGCATTTACATTTACATAAGCATTTTCAGCAAGCAAAGGTACACAGTTGCTAACATTTAATTCTGCTGCTAACTCAACGTCCAACTCAAATCCTTTTTCAATTAATTCCTTTCCAGAACTGCATTTTTTCAAATACGATCGCAAATCGTGCTGAAATTTTTGAAATGTGACTACAGCAGTTTCTGCTTCCGGTGATAAACTCCCTGCTAACGCGCTTAGAATTGCTCCAGCACCAATCAAATCTTCAAATGCTGGTCGCAGTGTCCCATCATCCCACTTTTCACCTGCGGGAATTATTGCAATCCGGCGTCCATAGCTTTGAGCAAATTGGGCTACAGCTTTAAAGTTTCGCAAGGAACCGGCTATGGTGGGAGTCTTCCCAGTCAGCAATGTTAGAGAAGAACCGTTGGGAGACGGTACAACTAATTTAGTTCCTGTAGGAATTTGCATTAAAGATGCAGGAGAAAGCGAATAACCTTCTTTGGCTAAACGACCTTTTGACAATTCTGCTTGTACAGACCGTGCATAATCAACTGCAGAATCATCTCTCCATTGGTATGGATAAATAATTGCACCATTGTTGGTGGCGATTTCTACAGAGGTTGAAAATGAGAGGATATCGACTATAACAATAACATCACTGATGGGAGCTAGTTGAGACACTCCTTTTGCGCCCCACTCAGAGCGTAAGTCAAATTCCGCTTGGTCGTAAATCATAAATTACGGTAAATTTATAGAATAACAGTAGTATTTTAACTCAACAACTGTTTTCTGAGTCCGCTTTTAAAAGCAGATACAACTTCCGATAACAGGTAGCGTGCTGGTGATTTCGCCGCACAAGCGTCAATTACACCTTTGCTCGAATCTCATCTCAGTCACTTTAGTATGGAGAGTGGTTCAAAAACAGCAAGTCTGTGAGTTGGATAGTTATTGAAAGTCTTCTAAATAGAAAGGGGAACTCATACCTATACTGGCTTCTTTAGTAATATCACCATCAAAAATTTTTACAGTCAAATTTCCATTAACTTGTTTTGCAAATGGAATTAACAAGCTATTGATGTAATTTTGTGCATTTTCGATAGAGTCAAATTCATAAAACCCACCAACAGTGTTAGTGTTTATACCACTTAACCAAGTTTTTGATTTTAATCCGGGAAATTTTTTCATTTCTATATTAGTGTGACCCCAGTCAATGTCAGTGAAGGGAATAGAGACTTGATACTCGGCGTATATAAATACTTTATTTACAGACATTTGTGGCCTTTCTTTTTTTTTGGTAATTTATTTTTTATACCTTATCGTAAATAACGAATGGTTTACGCATCACAAGGGTATTATTACAGAGTTTCTGAGAACTCCGTTAGTCAAAAATATGGAACTGCGACACCTCCGTTACTTTATTGCTGTCGCTGAGGATCTGCACTTCAGTCGGGCGGCTGAGCGATTGCATATAGCCCAACCGCCTCTGAGCCAGCAAATTCAGCAGTTGGAAGCAGAATTGGGAGTTGAATTGTTCCATCGCAAAACTAAGCGACAGGTGCAACTGACGGAAGCGGGAAGGGTATTTTTACAGGAAGCCTATCAACTGTTGGCGCACTTGGAGAGCACAGTTCAGATTACTCAACGCACGGGGCGGGGAGAGATAGGACAGTTGCGAGTAGGGTTTATCAGTCCTGCAATCTACAGTGTATTGCCTGTTATATTACAGGAATTTCGGCAACAGTTTCCAGATGTGGAATTGGTATTGCAGGAGTTAACAACTACCGAACAGGAACAAGCACTTCGCGATCGCCGCATTCACGTTGGTTTTGTGTATCCACCTTTGGAAGATACCGAGCTGAGTTACCTGTGCATTCAGCAAGAAACACTCATTGCAGCATTATACCAAACCCATCCTTTAGC
This sequence comes from Tolypothrix bouteillei VB521301, assembly GCF_000760695.4. GTDB lineage: Bacteria > Cyanobacteriota > Cyanobacteriia > Cyanobacteriales > Nostocaceae > Scytonema > Scytonema bouteillei_A. The sequence goes on from NZ_JHEG04000001.1 coordinate 8,820,664, forward strand.
ACAACAAGAACCTATTGCAGTGCAATCTCTTGCAAATGAACCGTTTATTTTATTCCCCCGTCACTTAGGAATAGGGCTATACGATAAAATTATGGCTCTGTGTCAGCAAGGAAATTTCACCCCAAAGATTGCACAACAAGCAATTCAGATGCAGACAATTATCGGACTTGTGGCTGCAGGTATGGGAGTTGCAATTGTGCCATCTTCTTTGCAGAATCTTCAACGCACGGGTTTAGTTTATCAGGCGATCGCACATCCGACACCTCCAATCGAAACTGCGATCGTGTGGAATGAGAAGGAAGAAACACCAGTTTTGCAGCAATTTCTTAATGTTGTGAGCCAACTGAGCAAAACAAATTCTGATTTTCCGAAATTGTAAATGCAAAATTGTAGAAAATACTAACTGATATATTGTGCTACTATTATATGTAGTTCAATTGTAATACAACAACAAAGAGAGGCAAAAAATGAACTATCGGGACTTTTAAAGCCGGACTTGACGAACCCAGCAAATGGCATTCACGCCATAAATCTTATCGTCTATAAAATAGCTGAGGCTCTTCAAGCGTCCGGATATCCAGAACCAACAATTTGGCGTTCTTCACCCATCACCACAGTTGCTAATAACTTCGACAAACTTTATTTCCCTTCAGATAGTTTGTCGCGATCGCCAAAATACACGCGCTACCTAAACGACGGTAGACTCCTAAGAACTCACACCACTACAATCGTGCCAGAGTTACTCCCGAAATTACAGGGAGAACAGCTGATCCTCCATCCCGGTATTTGTTACCGTCGGGATGTCGTAGATAAACGTCATGTAGGTGAACCGCACCAAATGGACGTGTGGTTGACAAGCGAACATCAAGCTTTGGGTAGAGACGCTTTAATCAAATTTGTTCAAATCATTCTCCATGCAGTTCTTCCTGGGGTATCTTACCGTCTCAACGAAACCTCACATCCATACACTTATCATGGATTGGAAATAGAGGTTTTAGTCAATGGCAAATGGGTTGAAGTAGGAGAGTGTGGCGAAGCTCATCCCGGTTTACTAAAACCAGGATATACAGGCTTAGCATCAGGTTGGGGATTAGACCGATTGGTAATGCTTGTGAAGGGAATGGATGATATTCGCTTGCTGCGAAGCACCAATCCTAAAATTGCAGAGCAGATGACCAACCTAGAACTTTACCATCAGGTATCCAATCAACCCAGCATCTACAGGGATATGTCCATTGTGACCGGGCTTGATGTCGAGTTAGAAGATATTTGCGAACAAATAGTAGAAACGTTAGGAGATGACGTAGAACTTTTAGAGTCCGTAGATATTTTAAGCGAAACTCACTATCACCAACTTCCACCACAAGCAATTCAACGTTTGGGTATTCAACCCCATCAAAAGAATTTGCTCGTGCGAATGACTCTCCAAAGCCTCCGCACTTCCATCACAAATCAAAAAGCTAATATGTTGCGGGAATTAGTTTACCAGAAAATTCATCAGGGTTTGCCAGCGATCGCATGAGGTTCGTAGTAGTGCTTTAGCGCATTAAGTTCCTTCTTGGACGATTTCATACCAAAAGGACAGATCTTTAACATGATGCGTTCCTTCTTGTGGATGACGTCCAATTCCAAAACCATCTTTATGCTGCAACCAAGAGGTACGATAAAGACCTATGGTATCACCAGTGACTTTCCTTAAGACTTGATAAGTAAAATTGCCCAGCACCGAGGCTGCAGACATAGCTGCAGTCACCGTGCTAACTTGTGGTGCAGCAACAGCTAACCCAAGCAAACTTCCTAAAGATCCTTGAATATCTGGTGACTGCAACTGCTTGTTAAGTAATGTTGCTAAGTCCTCTGATTCACCGCGATCGCGAGATACTGTAATAAAAATATCTAAGAAGTATAGAGCCTTACCATAAAATATCAGTAGACCATTTTCTCCTGTTGGCAAGCGATCGCGACTTTTAACACCAGGAAAACGAAACGTTTGTGGCATGTAAATGCTTGATGTGTCCCCTGCGATGGCGTGACCGTGAACCACCAATGCATCGAGTCGCATATCTGCATCTCCAAACCACTTTTTCGTATCCCATATCACAACGTCCTGCAATCTTACAGCCAAATTTGGAGCCTCTGGTTGACTGGTAACATCTCGACTCCGTGGGCTAGAATTCAGTTGGCTTTCGAGTTCTTCAAAAGATGAAAGGTCGGGCGTAACAGCCTCATCAATCAACCATTCCTGTTGACTCATAAGTGGCTCCTAAAAATAAGAATAAATATACTTGACACTTAGTTAACAGTAAAACATTATCATTGAAGAAACTAGGAGTATGTAACCAGTCAATAAAAATTTAGATTGTTTTAACCTTTACTTTGTAACGTTGGAACAAGCATAGAACGCAAAAAATTTTCTGTGAAAAGATTATTTAAAAATAAATATTAGAAAGTGTAGCGCTCAATTCGTTGATGATTTTAAGCGATCGCTCACCGTCTAAAATCTCTCTTTCATATGTGTAGTCGTTGCTGTGGTTAACATCTCCAACAATACAAGGAATATCGCTGTTCTGGTCAGTCATGAGTACAAGAGTTGCACATAACATATTTTCTCCAGCATCAACAGAATGATACTCCCCAGGCTTTACAAAATAACTTTGACCGGCGTGATACGTTTTGCTTTTTAATAATTTACAAGAAACTCTCACACCCGTGGATTCAAGTGTAGAAGAATTATTGTTGATATACTTTGCTTGATACAACTCGCGATCGCCATTACGATTCTGTTGAACTTCATAGATATTGTTGGTGACGCTTCCACACAAAATCCTGCTATATAATGTCCAAGAATGGAAATGTATTGGCCAATCAGGGACTTGCTTCGGACGCATATTTGAGAGCCATATATGAAGCCGGACAATATCGGTAGACGTAGGGGGATTTAGATATATGATTGAGAAACCAAATGGACTCCACACACTGGATAAGCAGTTTTTCTTTGCCCCATCTATTAACAATTCATATAAAATTTTGATAGCCTCAATATGAGGAGTGTTTGCCTTCAAAGCCTTCAATAGATTTTCCCTATAGTCAAACATAGAATCTTTTGTAGTACAAATTTTCTTTTAAGAGCATAAGAGTAGCAGCCAAAACCAAATGGTGTTGATGCACGTGTTATTACTTATAAAATAGCTTAAAGCAAGCTGCTAACGCGTCGGTACCAGTATTTTCCCAAATATTACAAAGGTTACACGTTCATTCTCTATCTCCTGAAAATCATCAAACACTTTCTCTCTTCTCTATATTACTTATTGTATTAAGTATTAATCTTCAATATCCACAAGTGCTTCATCTAAAAGCATTTTAACGATTTCAGCTTTCTTCCTGCCATTCTTTGCAGTAAAGATTGACAGCTTTCTTTGTTGATTTTCAGCAAGGTCTGCGGTTAGTCCAACAGTTGGTTCTTTAGGTGCTACTTTGAATTTTTCAGACACAGTTTTATTCTTGTCCTCAGTTAAATTTTTGGATGTTGGTTTTTTGTGAGGAGTAGGGGATAGTAACGGTTCATCAAAGACAGCGCCTTTGACTAGCTCCTTATTGTCGTGCAAAGGTTTTTTACGTATTTTAACAATTCTATAATTTTCTGAAAAACTCGGTCGAATTTAATTAAGCTGTCGTGCATAGAATTTGCAGATTCTCACACTTGGGAAAAATGGAAAAAATTAGTCATACCCTCCCCCCTTCTCCCTTTGTGTCAAGAAAATTCGAGGGAGCACAGCTGAGCAGTATTCAGATGCGTCAAGGCTTCCCAAATGATGAAATCCCCCGCATTGCCAACAGAGCTGTTCCAAAAGCCGCTTCTGCATTCACAGAACACTCAACGGGTACCTGCAAAAGACGCCCCCGAATGATTCTCCAAACACGATTACCCGCACCACCTCCAGCCGTGTAAACACGAGTTAACTTATCAGCCCCTAAATCCTGCAACAACTCATATCCCCGTGCTTCTATCCGAGCAATGCTTTCTAACAACCCATGCAAAAATTCCACCTGGGTATCCGGACGCGGTTCCAATCGTGGAGACAAATTTGGATCGTTCATGGGAAATCTCTCCCCTGGCTTTAATAACGGGTAGTAATCCAACTGACTTGCTTTCAACCCATCAATTTCTTGGCTGAGGCTTTCTAACTCCTCAGTTGTAAAAAATTGCTTGAGGACTGCACCCCCAGTGTTAGAAGCACCTCCGGTCAACCACAAATCCCCCAAGCGGTGGCTGTAAATTCCGTATCTTGCATCATCTACACGAGTCCGGCTTAACAGCTTAAGTACCAGTGTCGATCCTAGAGATGTCACTGCTTCACCAGGGAGTGTTGCATCACTGGCAAGAAAAGCTGCAATACTATCAGTTGTACCCGCACAAACCAAGCAATCGCGACGAAAACCCAACTTATCCGCAATGTCAGCACGTAGTTCTACAATGGGTGTACCGGGAGCGATGACTTTTGGCAGGCGAACTGGAATTTGCAATTGTTTGAGCCAATCGGGATATTCTAACTTTTCTACGTCATAACCCAACTTTAGTGCATTGTGGTAATCGCTAATACCTAATTGCCCGTGTAAAAGAAATGCCAGCCAGTCTGCTTGGTGCAGGAAGTACGTTGCTTCCGTAAAAGATGGCAATTGTGACATCCATAAAAGTTTGGTAAGGCTGGAAGTCGCACTTAAAACTGTATGATTGGGAGGAGCTACCGCTTTTAACTCGTTCATCACCACAGATCCTCGTGCATCGTTGTACAACAAAGGTGTATCCACTGGTTGACCCTCGCTGTCACACAACAAAACTGTCGAAGATGTACCATTAATTGCGATCGCTCTAACTTCTTGCCTTAACTCCCTTGGAATTCCCTCAAGCAAGGTGAATAAAGCGTTTTTCCAGTCGTGTGCTAAGTCAAAGGCTTTTAACATATCGAAGGGATAGCGTCCCTCAAACTGGGTACAAGTTTCTTTGTCAATGACTGTAGCCCTTGCACCTGATGTCCCGAAGTCTATGCCCAAATACAAGCTCATAAGTTATACCATTTTGAATTTTAGATGAGTGGATGCGTGGATTGAAAAAGTTTTATTTGGGCTTAATCTCGCCCAACTATCGGTCGTCTTCCCAATTAATTAATAAATTTTATGAACATTACTTGACTTTTGTGAGTTTTATAGGTGAATTTTTGACGTAGAGACGTGTCATTGCACGTCTCTACAACTGTTTATGTTGCATCTTGTAACAACCTATTCCCCAATCTTCGCAAAACAGGGAAAAGTAGTAAACGAACTGTTCAAAATCGTTGAGATTGTGAGGTTTAAACCATGTCGATAGCAAATCTGCTCTATCTGGCAGAAATTACTAGTATTTCAGACACTCAAGTGTACATCGCTCTTGTTGTCGCGCTTATCCCAGGTGTTCTAGCTTGGCGTTTAGCAACATCACTTTATAATTCGTAACCTTCTTCTAGAAGGTTATTAACCTGGCTTTACAAGTACGGTTTTTAGGCACTTGCGGCTTGGTGTCATCACAACTGAAAACTGTATCTGTAAAGCCAGGATTTTTTACCAGAATCTCAGTGTACCAAGTTGAAAAAATGAAGTAATATGACAGCACATAAAATCGCAATAAGTGCAGCTGCGCTTTTTGTGGTGTAGGTTTCCGATTATCTTTTTACTACCATGAATGCTTTTCAACCGTCTAGACCACCGCTGCAACCAATAGAAAAGCGCCGAGTTACTCCTCGCCCAAAACGGCGTCTTCGCCAACGCTCTTATCAAGTGCTAGCTTTGGAAACGACAGTAAAGATAGGGGTTAATATTGTCATCTCAGCAGCAGCGATTTCCGCCTTAATTCAGCTTTTACCCTATCACTGGTCGCAGCAAGAAAAGCTAAGAGCTATCCGCGTTGATGTCAAGCAGCTCGAAGGACGGGTTTATGATTTGCAGGCTGAATTTAGTCGGAACTTTGACCCACGTCAAAGTAAAACGATTATGCAAGAACAGGGTTTCCGATTTGACCCGTCTCAACGTCAGGTTGTATTCCCCAAAAACTACACAGAAGTGGAACAATCAGAAACAGATTAATTGGTAATTGAAAATTTTTTCAGACTAAAATATAAATAAAAAACCCCGATGTTATCGGGGTCTACGGTGCTTTAATCTATGCAGCGTATTCCAGTGTTGTTTGTATTTTGATTTGTGTAACAACCTTTCACACCATCCTAAGGAAATAAATCAAATTATGCGATCGTCTATACATAAATTTACATAATTTAGCCCCATACAAAAACCCCGAATCTTTCGGGGTTATCGGTGTTTGCCAAAACAGGTTTCCTGTGACAGGTACATTGTCCTTAAAGAAGTGGCGATCGCACCCCCTCCAAAAGATATAAAATCACATCTACGATTGGGTATAGAACGATCGGCTCTCGGCGATCGCTAACCAATAACCCCGTGAACAATTACTTATTTAAAAATTCTTCTAAAGAAGGGACATCGACCCAAGTTGACCTAGTATTTGATTCTTGTGATATGTCCATCAATAATTGAGAATAAATACCTTCTTTCAAAGACGGAACTGTTTGCTGCTTGCGTTCAATTCCCCGAACCCATTGGTCTACAACTCTCACAAACGCAGAAATTCGACCATCAGCAAAGTTTTTTGGAAATAACAACCGATTGGGTATTTCTACTTCAGACAAAGGTTTACCGGGACTCGAAGCCCAAACGTGAAATCCGTGGATGTAGTCCTTTTGATTTTCACTCCCCAACACTAAACTACCGCGCTCTCCATAAACTTCTACCCAATGGGTGCGGTGTGCGTGTACTACAGCACTAATGGAGACTTGACAAGGAGTTCCATCTGCTAATTCCAGGGTCAGCATACAGGTATCATCTGTTTCCACTGGCTTGAATTCTCCCGTCTTGGAGTCTGGTCTTTGAGCAATGGCGGTACTGAAATGAGCGTTCAATCTGCGTACAGGACCAAACAACCAGTGAATGTAATCAAAAGTATGGGAACCCAAAGAACCTAATGCACCCCCTCCTTGGTCTTTACGAGAGTACCAATTCCAGGGACGTGTTGCATCCGCACGAGAAGAACCCAACCAATCAATTTTAATGAAACGCTTGGAACCAACTAAATCTTGAGACAAGAGTTCGGAAAACAATTGCCAACCCGGTACAAAACGAAATTCAAAATCTACAGAAGCAATAACGCTCTTTTGTTTGGCTAACTCATACAGTTCTTGAGCCTCAGCTGCATTCATGGTGACGGGTTTTTCTAATAGTAGGTGTTTCCCGGATTGCAGCACAATTTTTGCCATTTCATAATGTAAAAATGGCGGTGTGGAAATACTGACGGCTTGTACTTCAGGTAATCGAACAATGTCTTCTACCGCATTGCAGGCATGGGGAATATTGTAAGATTGTGCGATCGCTTTTGCTTTATCTAAATCTCGATTGTAGACAGCAACTACTTCTGTGTGAGGATGAGCTTTCAATCCAGGTATGTGAACTTTTTGCCCAAATCCCGTGCCAACAACTGCAACGCCAATCACTGCTCAATTATTTCCTTATTGTACAATCTAAAATCCCTGCTAGTATAGCATCTCCGAGCGAGGAGAAAGTATTAAATATTCAATCGTACTAATGTTTGTTTTCACTTAATAAGTTGGAATGTAAACTTATAAAAACAGTATAAACTTACTAAGTCATTGGGTGCTATAGCAATCCTAAATCATTTGTCAAATTTCTCTTTTCTTCGTGCTCTTTGCGTCTTTGTAGTTCATAATTTTATAAATTAAATAGGACTGCTATATATACTTAAAAAGATTCTTACAAGCTCTAATGTATAAAGTGTGACAGTGCAGCTATAACTGAGTGACCGTCTTTTGCGCTGTCTTACTGGAGCTTGTTTACCATTTAAAACGCAATTTGTCAATAAATATTATGTCAAAAAGTAATGATAAAACAGTATTGCGTACTGTTAAATTTATACTTTTTTCAATACAATTAATGGAAACTATACGGTAAACTTATGTAAATACCGTAATTTAATGATATGAGAACTTGTGAAGGGGCTATTTTCTAAACAAAGTTACCACTTATAAAATAAAAGTCGCCATTTTTACGTTCGAGTATTAAAACGTGAGATGAAATCTGTGTTGAGAATTCAATTCTAAAATGATTCGGTTGCGATCGCTGCACCTGCTCACATCCTCCTGTAGGTGTTGTATACATAGCAAAAAGTAGTTGACCCAAGTGAGAATGTCATCTTGTATTCCATTAAAACATCAAGTTTTACCAAACTTACTCATATTGCTTGCCTTAAGCATGACTGCTTGTAGTGGTGCTCGAGAGAAGGAAAAGCAGGTCAGTATTGATGGTGGATCTGTCGGCTATCCTCTCCATCAGGCTGTTGCAGAGGAATTCAAAAAGGTCAAAGCAGATGCTCAGATCAGTGTCGCTTCTAGCGGTACTGGTGGGGGTATAAGTAAGTTCTGTTCCGGTCAAATAGATATCGCTGGTGCTTCACGTTCCATTAAAAAAGAAGAAATTGAAGCTTGTCGTAAGAAAAGGATTGAATTTGTCGAATTACCTGTAGCGCTTGATGGAATAGCTGTCATAGCAAACCACAACAATACATTTTTGAAATGTTTGTCTATCCAAGAACTTAGCAAGATTTGGAGTCCTAAATCAACGAATAAGGTTACCCGATGGAATCAAGTAAACTCAAAATTTCCCAATCGCGCCATGAAGCTTTACGCACCCGCTTCCGATACAGGAACGTTTGACTATTTTACACAAGCCATCAATAAGAAGGCTAAAGTCAGCCGCACAGACTACACTCCGAGCCACAACCAAAACGTACTAGTTCAGGGGATCGCGGGGGATGAGACAGCACTGGGATATGTTGGGATTTCATACTATCTATCAAATCAAGATAAGCTGCATTTAGTAGCCGTACAAAATTTAGAAGGACATTGTGAAACACCCAATCCTCCCTCAAAAGTTGCTAACAACACATACACACCTTTGTCACGTCCTCTTTTTATCTATGTCAACAAGAAAGCTCTAGACAGCAAACCATCTGTCAGAGATTTTGTAAGTTTTTATTTAGACAATTCTAAAAAATGGGTTCGTGAATCAGGCTACGTTGAACTTACCGATGAAGCATATGCCAAGACAAAACAGAGGTTTCTTGTTGAGAAAACGGGGTCTAATTTTAAAGATGCAAAACCAGGTCAGCCTATTACAAAGTATCTTTAATTGGCTAATGGAAGACTGGTGAGACCAGCCCTGTAGGCGGTGAGACCAGTGCTGTAGGCGGTGAGACCAGTGCTGTAGGCGGGTTTCCCGCGCCCTGGCAACTGGCGAACCCGAAGGGGTTTCCCACACTCTGGAACTGGCGAACAAAGGAGGGCTAATGAAAACGTACCAATTAGCCATTAACAACTAACAACTAACAACTAACAAACTATGCGGGGCGCAAATTATTTGAATGACGGTTACGATCGCTCAATTGAAAAACAAGCAACTGACGACATTCAAGAAAAAATTATTGCAACAATTTTATTTTGTTGCGGATTAGTCTCAATTCTTACGACTGTAGGGATTGTCGTCATTATCTTTCAAGTAGCGTTTGAATTTTTCCAAGAAGTCTCCTTAGCTAAGTTTTTCTTAGATACGCAATGGACACCGCTATTTGCAGATAGACATTTTGGGGTGTGGCCATTAATTAATGGAACTTTACTCACTACGGTGATTGCAATGGCTGTTGCAATTCCGTTGGGTTTATCTTCTGCTATTTATTTGAGTGAATATGCTCAACCAAAAGTAGCAGCCATTTTACGTCCTGCGGTAGAACTGCTAGCAGGGGTACCTACAGTAGTGTATGGTTATTTTGCTCTGCTATTTGTGACTCCCTTTTTACGAAGTTTTCTCCCATTAGAAATCTTTAATGCCTTAAGTGCCGGTTTAATGATGGGAGTCATGATTACCCCTACCGTTGGTTCTATTAGTTTAGATGCCATACAAGCTGTTCCTGGTGCTTTGCGAGAAGGTGCATATGCATTGGGACTAACAAAACTCGAATCCATATTCAGAATTCTCCTACCTGCTGCTCTTTCGGGGATTACCGCTTCAATTATTCTGGGAATTTCTCGCGCTGTAGGTGAAACAATGACTGTTGTGATTGCTGCAGGACAACAACCAAAATTAACTGTTAACCTCTTTGAGTCAGTAGAAACTATGACAGCTTACATGGCTCAAATTTCTGGAGGAGACAGTCCTCGTGGCAGTTTGAATTACAAGACTTTATACGCTGTTGGAGCCGTTTTGTTTTTGATAACGCTGGCTCTAAATATTGCAAGTAACTGGATTACAAAACGCTTTAAGGAGAAATACGATTAACAACATGGCTAATTCAATTCATCCAGAGAATTTTCAGCAAAAAGCAGACGACTTTACCGACAACATAGACCGTAGAGAAACAGTAGGCAAAGTCTTTGAAATCCTATTTTTGCTTGGGTTACTCGTTGGTTTGTTTGTCCTTGCTCTCCTGATATTTGATATCTGTAGCGACGGATTGGCAAGATTTTTAACACCAGGTTTTATTACAGAAACACCTTCGAGGTTTCCCGATCGCGGTGGTATTCTTCCTGCAGTTGTCAGCAGTCTTTTGCTGGGTCTGATAGTAATTTTAGTTTCTGTACCTGTAGGAGTAGGAGCCGCTTTGTATCTTGAAGAATATGCACCAAAAACTTGGTGGACGGATATAATCGAGGTCAATATTAGTAATCTGGCTGGCGTTCCTTCGATTGTTTACGGATTGCTAGGATTGGGTGTTTTCAATTATCTTTTAGGCTTTGGTCCTGCATTAATTTCTGGAGCGCTAACTTTATCTTTGCTGTCTCTACCAGTCATTATTGTGACTTCTAGAGAAGCGATTCGTGCGGTTCCCGATTCTCTCAGAAATGCTTCTTATGGTTTGGGCGTCACCAAGTGGCAAACCATTAGCAATCATGTCATACCGTATGCTGTTCCAGGAATTCTAACGGGTGTAATTATTTCAGTCTCCCGTGCTATTGGTGATGCTGCATCTCTGATTGTGGTTGGAGCCGTTAGTTTCTTGACCTTTAGCCCTGGTTTGTTCCAAAGATTTATGGCATTGCCCATCCAAATTTACTCCTACATTACTCGTCCAGAACCAGGTTTTTCTAACGCAGCCGCAGCAACTATTATTGCTTTAATGCTCGTTATTTTAATTCTCAATGGCGCGGCAATCTACATCCGACAAAAATACTCGCTATTGCGATGATATTGGGGATTGAGGATTGGGTATTAAATCTATGCTCCCCACCCCTAACAACTAACAACTAGTAACAATTAACAATTAAATCATGACCTACAACAACGCAAGAAACAGACCAAACAGCGCAACACAATCCCGACAAGATAATTCAGTTTTTGATGTCGAAGGTGTGAGAGTTTTCTACAGTGGATTTATGGCACTTCAGGAAGTTTATATGAATATTCCTGAAAGGCAAATCATAGCCTTTATCGGTCCTTCTGGTTGCGGTAAAAGTACTTTGTTGCGCTGCTTTAACCGGATGAACGATTTGATCCCTGGTGCAGAGGTTAAGGGAAAACTCCATTACCGCAACAAAAATATTTACGACACAAGTATTAATTCTGTCAAATTACGCCGACAAGTGGGTATGGTTTTTCAAAGACCAAATCCTTTTCCCAAATCCATATACGAAAATATTGCCTTTGCACCGCGTACAAATGGATACAAGGGCAATTTGGATGAACTGGTAGAGCAGTCATTGCGTCAAGCGGCTCTATGGGATGAAGTCAAAGACAAACTGAAATCCAAGGGGACAGCGTTATCAGGAGGACAACAGCAACGTCTTTGTATTGCACGGGCGATCGCAATGAAACCCGACGTGCTGTTGATGGATGAACCCTGTTCTGCTTTAGATCCCATCTCTACCCGTCAAGTTGAAGAACTTTGCCTTGAACTTAAAGAACAGTACACCATTATTATGGTGACTCACAATATGCAGCAAGCTTCACGAGTCGCTGACTGGACAGCTTTCTTCAACACCGAAGTGGACGAACACAACAAACGTAGGGGAAAATTAGTTGAGTTCAGCCCTACGGAACAAATGTTTGATGCTCCTTCAACTAAGGAAGCCGCAGAGTACATCAGCGGACGTTTCGGCTAAACAATTTTTGGTGCTCCTTCATATCTCGTCCCTCGTTCCCAGGCTCTGCCTGTATCCCTCGTTCCCAGGCTCTGCCTGGGAATGATAAGGGAGCATCGCAATGAGTGAAAAACACGTTTGCAATTGAAATCGCGCATATACAAGCTAAGTCCACCTACGTGGACTTAATAGATTTAAATTTTTTCTGACAAAATTAGAGCGATTGAAATCGCGACTATACAGGCTAAGTCCACCTACTTGGACTTAATAAATTTAAATTTTTTTTGACAAAATTAGAGTACACTCTAAAAATTATCCTTGACATTATTAGCCTTTGCGGGAACGAAACAGCCGTGGGGATAGGGGGGATCGAAACCGCAATGAATGCACTATGTAAGACTTGTGTACACCACCGCAGACCTTAAAAAGGGGGGCTTTGCGTAAGTCCCAACAATAATCAATGACCACCTGACTGATTATAGAGATATATTTAATGTGAAAGAGAACTTGAGCCAAATGATTTTATGTCTACTATCAGTCAACTCCTCAAGCCCCATATTATGGATTTAGGGGGCTTTAAGGCTCGGCGCAGTTTGCCTCACGAACATCGTCAGATGGTTGGTCCATTTATTTTTTTCGACCATCTCGGTCCGGCTGTTTTTCCACCAGGAAAAGGTGTCGATGTCAGACCGCATCCCCATATCAATTTGGCAACTGTAACTTACTTATTTGAAGGAGTGTTGCTGCATCGCGATAGTTTAGGCAGCGTTCAAGAAATTCTTCCCGGTGCAGTAAACTGGATGACGGCAGGACGCGGTATTGTTCACTCAGAAAGATCCCCAAGTACTCGCGATCTCGAAGCAACTCTACACGCTATTCAAATCTGGGTCGCCCTTCCTGATGAACATGAGGAAACGGAGCCTTGGTTTCGCCACTATCCGGCTGAGGATTTACCTGTTTGGAGTGAAAATGGGGTGACGGTGACACTGATTGCTGGGAAAGCGTGCGATCGCTCCTCTCCAGTGGAAACTTTCTCCCCGATGTTCTATTTAGACGTATTGCTACAGCCTGAAACGCAGTTTGTTCTGCCTAATGAGTGCAGTGAAAGAGCAGTTTACAGCGTTACTGAAGGTCTCAGCATCAACGGCGAACCTTTAGAACAACATAGATTAGCAGTTCTAGAGTCTGGTGAGTCCATTAAGATTGCCTCAAGCACTCAAGCCCGTTGTATTGTTATTGGTGGTGAACCTGTAGGTAAGCGATACAAGTGGTGGAACTTCGTTTCTAGCAGTCCGGAGCGAATTGAACAAGCAAAACGAGATTGGCAAGAAGGGCGTTTTGGCAAGGTTCCGGACGAAACAGAGTTTATTCCACTACCAGGGGAAGTCTTGGAAACAGGTAAAGTTCAACCTAATGAGGTGCAACCGTTGAGTTAGTACTTGACCTACAGCTTAGCAAAACTGAATGTGTAGAATTTCTGATAGTTACTAACTAACGGCCAATTCAGTAAATTGCCGTTTGAATGGTGAATGAAAAGCTAATACGATGTCTTTATGGGGTACGCCTCGACTGGTAAGTTCATTGGCAATACCTCCTTCTGTTCCATCGTGCTGAATCCCGATCTTTTCGTAATATTTTTTATTTCTTTGTGCTCAGCTACTTAGTTAAATATAAATTTTGCCATAACAAAACTCAATTTTAAATACAGGATATTCAAGGTCTTCTGGATTTAAAATTTATTTCTGATTATAAATTTAACATAAAAATTGAGTCGATGTATACCAAAAACCTCTAGAGTGAGAATTCTATTTGTAGGGTCTATGAAAGTAAGTGAAATGCTTACCCAATCAGTTAACCCAACACTAGTTGTTTCTCAATAATATCATCTAGTAAAAGCAAAATGACTGAAGTTCGAGCCAATTATGATAAATCTTGGAAAGAAGCTTTAAACGAATATTTTGAAAACTTCTTAGCCTTCTTCTTTCCTGCCATACACGGAGCTATTGATTGGACGCAACCCTCGGAATCACTTGATAAAGAACTTCAAAATATTACGGCTGGAGCAGAAATTGGAGATGGCGTGGCTGATAAACTTTATAAAGTTCAGTTGTTAGACCAAAAAGAAGCTTGGATTTTAATCCATGTAGAGGTGCAAAGTGATTATGATGTGAACTTGGAAAAGCGGATCTACACTTATAATTATCGCGCTGCTGAACTCTACGATAAATTTGTTGTGAGTTTAGCAGTTTTAGGTGACACTTTTCCTACATGGCGACCTAACCGTTATGCAAAATCTATTTTAGATTGCTCATTGAGTTTCACATTTCCAATTGTCAAGCTGCTGGACTACGAACAGAGTTGGGCTGAGTTAGAATTAAGTGATAATCCCTTTGCCATGATAACGATGGCGCATCTGAAAACTAAAGCAACAACGAGTAATTTGACTCAACGGGAAGAATGGAAATGGCAGTTAATTCGGGAACTGTACGAGCGGGGTTTCACAAAACAGCAAGTGGTGAAACTTTTTGATATCATTGATACAATGATGACGCTGCCGGAACAGCTACAAAAAAGATTCATTGCTAGAATCGATCGTTTGGAGGAGGAAAGAAAGATGGCTTTGGTTAGTCCAAGCGTACAACTTGCTAGAAAAGAAGGTCGCGAAGAAGGTCGCGAAGAAGGTCGCGAAGAAGGTCGCGAAGAAGGTGAAATCATAGGTCAGCAGAAACTCATTATACGACAACTCAATCGTCGTCTTGGTGAAATTGAAACTCCATTAAGCGAGCAAATTCGTCAATTACCCGTTCAACAGTTGGAAGAATTAGCAGAAGCATTGCTAGATTTTTCCACTGTAGCCGATCTAGAACAATGGTTATCAAGATAGACTATGAGCTATAGAATCAGAAAAAAAGTTCATAGTAATGCTTGGTGATGGGCATTTTGGTATAGTGCCCAATTCTTGTTATTATGGAACAAAATATTTTGGCATTGCATAATAGAGGGATGAATTGAGGTAATATACTGTGCATTGCGGATTTAGCAAGAAAATCACCAGTTAACGATTCGATTCAACGCCTCTCTCAAAAGAAGACAGTATATTTTACTTCTAACCGAGGAGTCGGACAGAAGCAGTAACGCGAGCATTAGACCAAGTCGGACTAATGAACTAATCCTATCTAGGAGATCTGCCGAGATATGTATAAATTATAATATATTATAAATCCCGTGTCCGTGTATCCGCGTTCATCATCTGTTAATTATATTCTGATTACTTAGGTAACTTAGCATACATTTCTCTGAGCTTATCTACATCATGGCGAAACCAATGTTCGAGCCATTGAGAGTACTCCTGAATTGCTTGAGTCTCGCTAAGATTATCCGATATCTGTGCGGTAATTAAATGCCCAGTCCACATACCAGACATGATGGCTTTCAACACCCCATGACTGGATGCAGGATCGAGAACCGCAGCTGCATCCCCAACTATAAAGTAGCCAAGCCCAGCTGGTTGGGAGACAATCCGCCAAGTCACATCAGCTGCGTGCATTTTCTCATGTATTTTGAGATCCCGAAACTCTTCTGGCAACCAATCTTTTTTAAGTTTCTCACCACTTAACGACAACCGCGTCCATTGGTAGAAACCCGATCGCACTCTCGCCGTCCACGTCCAGCCATCAGAATCAGCTACGATCGCAGGAGCATCATCTCGTTTGGGAAAATCTCCCGTGGCATAACCGTAATAAGCAATGAGGCGAGGAGAGTGTTGGTGAATTTTCAATCCCAATTGTCGGGCCAACCAATGATGATTGCCACCAGCATCAATTACTTTAGATGCTCTCAAAGTTCCTTGAGATGTTTCAACACCAACAACTCTACCCCCTTCCACAAGCACCTGAGAGGCGCGACAGGGTTGCATAACAGTGACACCGACAGCTTTTGCCCGCTCGAGCAAAATGCTATCAAAATCGGCTCTCCACGCTTGAAATCCCAACCATGCTCCCGATTCATCTTCGCCAAAAGGAATAAACTGGCGTTCTGCATCCCACTGCACCCAGTTGCCACTGTGGCGTACAAAACCAGCAGCTAAGACTGACTCAGCAGCACCCAACTGCTGGAGCAGTGGTTCAATACCGGGGTGCAGTGTTTCACCTGGATGCGATCGCGGAAATGGTTTAGCTTCAATGAGGGCAACCTGTAAGCCCTTTTGAGCGCACCAAATAGCGGCAGCAGAACCACCCGGTCCACTGCCCACTACAATTACATCAAAACTAGACACGTCTGCTAGACCAGTTACCATTGCCACGTTTTAATAGGATATTGATAGGTGTAACAAACAAAGTCACATTTTCTGTAATTTCAACGAGACGCTTGCGAAAATCTTCTGGATTGAAGACAGAGCCAGGACGGTAAATCTCAAACCTATAGATAGTACCACTGAGCCTAGTACCAGTCTGAGTTTGTGCCTGTGTCAATTCTGCATCAGTGGAAACGACTTTACGGAAAGAAAATACGCTCCATTGACCCCTTGCTTGAAGGGTATTGAGTCCCAGAACACGGTAAACATTTGCCATTGCCAAAACTCTGGCTTCATATTCGCGCACATCGACTTGACCTGTAAGAGATATGGAGAATTTCTTTTGCAAAGTATTCTCAACATAATCCGCATGAGCAAAATCAGGATATTCTATAAAGTTTTTACCATCCCTTGTCACCTTACGCGGACCAGTTACGCCATCCCAAGATTGGTTGCCAACCTGACCAATTTCTTCATCTGTTAGGGGGCTCACGGTAGGCCAACTGGGATTTGGTTGGAAAGTCCGAGCCGCATCAGGAGCCACTGCGGGCCAAAATGTACTGAGTGCAGCACAAAGTTTTGCATCTTCTGGGAAAGGGCTACCCAAACCGTAAGATGCCAAGTGACTGACACCTTCAGCAGTTGTGTCCGTACTGACATCCCAGCCAGGAGCAAAGACACCAGCAGCTGCATCAGGTAGATACGCGTGTCGCATTGTTGGGGAACCGCTTAACGGCATTTGTCGCACCGACCCAGTCACAAGTTGCGAGATAATTGTCGTGACAGTTTTATCTTCGGGGCGAAAGTCTGCATCTTCTATCTGAAGATTGGGAGCTAAACGGACATCAGATAAAGTGTCTGGTGGAATCCGCCAAAGATTGTTTCTCAGTCTAGCAGGGACTGATTGCTCGGTCCATTCTAGAAGTTCTCTTTGATCGCAATTGGGGAAGAAATCTGGTGCTGTGACTAGAGAATAGGCAGGGATGTTACGAGGAATTGCCACTGCCAATTCGGGACAGATAGCTTCAACCCATCCATCACCTGTAAAATCTAAATAGTGTTGGGCATTGTACTTACCTTCTCGGACGACACGTTCTACATCTGGGCGATCGTTCAGGTTTTCGATTTGACCGTTTTCCGATACTTTGTGACGAGCATGGACATATTCGGGAGCATGTCTTGCACTTCCATCAGCAGGAATTTCCAAGCTAGAGGAAAGAGTAGAACTATTTTCTGGAACTCTAAAAGTGAGTAGTTTACCTTGGTATCTTGCGGCTTCAATAAGATTTGGGTGAACAACCGGAACTAAAAGCCCGTTGCCAAACTCGGATTTGGTCGATAATTCTGCAATCCCTTCTGAAAAAATAAAGGGTGGATTGCTAATGTCTGGCTCTCCCCATCCCGTACCTTTTAAGGATAGGTGAACTCGCCGAAGTTTTTGATTGACGTGATGGGAAAGCAAGCTCACCTGCAAGTTCAAATTGCGAATGCATTCCGTCCCGTCAAAGAGCTTGTGGAGCGGAACCCAGAATAGCCTGCTGTCATCTCCTGTTTGAAAACGCAGGGGACCGAAAGCATCTGGATTACCTCGGCGTTGAACTGCAATATAGGCAGAATAACGAGCGGGTAAAACGCGGAGGCTTGTGGGAGCGGACTCAACAAACGGCACAAATCCACGTGCTTTAGCATCGTAGAGTGGTTCAGCCGTTCCTACTCTAGCAACACCAGTGCGCGAAAAGCACAAATCGGCGTGCTTGCGGTGAACGGTTTCTGCGCCAGGGCGATATTCTGAAGCGAAGACAACGATCGCCAAAGGTTGGTTTTGAGCGCGAACTCGTAAATCTTGTAAGGATGGGGGTTGCACGCCGTAAACAAAGTTTTCAATAATTTCGAGTTCGGCGAGAGTTGGGTATGCGTTGGAATTTGTACTTTGAGTCCCTAGAACAACGTTAGGTGAAGCAAAAGCATGAAATAGCAAACTGCGGGATGGATTTCCTGCTTCTACTCCGCGTTTGCCTTCAAAAGCAAAATCTTCAAATCCTGGAAGCTGGCGCTTGATAGCTGGTAAGTCCTTAGTTAGCTCCTGCTTGAGGTTACTTGCAGTGATATCTAAGCCATGTTGTAGCAGTAAATCCCGCCATCCAAAAGGAGCTAAGCGATCGCAAACCTGTTTAACTTCATCAATTAAGGACATGAATAATCAATTTCCTTGTATACAGTTATTATGTGAGAGATTGGGTACTGGAAAACAGGGATTGAGACATCAATTGACAATCCCCAATATCCGATCCCCGATCGCCCATACCTATAAAAATTATTCAAGCCGTCTTGTCAAAATTACGTAAAACCATACCAAATTTTTTAGAAAAAATGCTCGTGTATTTTTCAACTTTTTACAACTAACAACACCAAATCTATAGAAATACCGTACAATATATATTTTGCTTTGCGAGGTGATATATGGCAATTCTACGACTGGAAGATGGAACGCAATACACAGATTTAAGCAATATTACTCAAAAACTTACACCTTTGGGTATTCAACTCAATCGCTGGTCAGTAGGAGAGGATGGACAGTTGCACCAACTGCTAGCACAAGATAGCCTGAACGAAGAAGAAAAAGAACAAGTCTTAACATCTTTAGATAGGTACTTCAAGCAACTACAGCAGACAGCAGGTTACCAAACACGCGACTTAATAGTTTTGCATCCTGGAATTCCAAACCTGGATACAATGCTGTCCAAGTTTGACAAGATACATACTCATGCAGAAGACGAAGTACGATACATTATTGATGGAGAGGGCATTTTTGGCTTTGTACGGCCAGATGGTACACAGGTAGAACTGACAGTACAACCAGAAGAGTATATTAACGTACCAGCAGGAACCGAACATTGGTTTTATCTGACTCCAACAAGACGGATAAAAGCAGTGCGTTATTTTACTGGGACAGAAGGTTGGACACCCGAGTATACAGGTACAGAGATTCGTACTAATAAAGTAGCAGCTTAATAATTCGTAATTTATAATTATACTTTCAAATGAGATAATGACGACTCAATCTTTGACCGATCCACTTCTTGCTGAAATTATTGCGACTGCTCGTCATTTTTACTATCAAGGATGGATGGTGGGAACTGCAGGTAATCTTTCAGTGCGATTACCTAATGGCGGTTTTTGGATTACAGCTAGTGGACGTTCTAAAGGAGAATTATGCAAGAGTGATTTTGTTCGGATCGGTCCACAAGGTAAAGTGGAACACACCTCTCCTGGTTTAAAGCCTTCAGCAGAGACAGCAATTCATCAAGTTATCTATAAGCTGTTTCCCGAAGCAACTAGTTGCTATCACGTCCACTCAGTTGAAGCCAATTTGGTTTCTCGCTTTGTACAAGGAGATAGCCTACCCCTTCCACCATTAGAAATGCTCAAAGGTTTGGGAGTGTGGGAAGAAAACCCCAAATGCAGCCTCCCCATATTTACCAATCACTTACAAGTTCCTAGGATTGCCACTGAAATTGAAGAACGGTTTACAAAGGCTCTTCCTGAAGTCCCAGCCTTGCTCATTCGAGATCATGGAATTACTGTTTGGGCAACTTCTCTGGAAAGTGCCCGCAATTACATTGAGTTAGTTGAGTATATTTTTCGCTATTTAGTAGCAGCAAGGTGTGCGGGAATTTAATGGTTTGGTTATTGGACTCCTAACTCGGTCCGGTGGCTCCGCCTGGAAATGCCTTACTTGAGGCTCCGCCTCCTAATTTACTCTGAGGATGATGGAAGGCGATACTGTCACTATAGGTGAAGAACAAACAAGACAGTTCGGGCTTTCCTTGGGAAACCGTTCCTGTCTTGCTTTAGCAATAGCGAGGAATATTCACGTTATCACTGCTGATACTGCTTGGACAAGTTGAATATTACAACGCGTATCTGTTTTCTACTTGCTAAAAACATCCTTGACGCTATCAACAGCACGTTCAACAACGTTCTTTTCGGTCTCTAGTACTTTCTCAGTCCGATCTGCATCTTCCTCTGCTCTTTTCGCTATTCGAGCTGCATCTTTGTTGGCTTTGCGCTGAATAAAATTGCCATCGTTATCTGTTGCTTGCTCAACACGATCGGCATTTTTCTGTGCGGTTTCCTTGAGACTCTCTTTCGTATCTCGGATAAAATTCTTGGTTCGTCCGGTATCTTCACTGACTTTTCCTTGAACTTTAGAGCCTAAGTCTGCCTCAGCTATCAAGTTTGCATAAGGAGCAGCCATTGCTGTAGTATTCGAGAAAAATGCACCTTGCCAAAGGAAACCAAATGCTGACACACAAAGCAGAGCAGTTGCCAGAAAGTGTCCTACACTAGAAATCCGTTTCATCAAATAATTGAATTTCATATAATACGTTCTGCACGTTTACTTAGCACTCTATTTCTACTTCATCTGACTTGGAAGGCATATCGTTCCTCAGGCAGAAGTTCTCGCGTCATAAGTCGTTAAATCAATTCATTCTTTAAGCAGATTGAACAAATATCGTGTAATCTGCTTGGTTTCATCTCGATATTCTTTTGCTATCAACGCTTTACTGTACAGTTGTACAAAAGCTGTTAAATATTACGGCAGTTGTTTGGTAATTGCCAAGGGAGGCGGAGCCTGGAAACGGGAGGAACAACACTGCGATCGCCGAGCGCTGGTTACTGCTTGCTATTTATACCAAGCTGCGTTCATACATCGTACTTTCCCCCTTGTCCCCCGTGTCCCATCAATCACTTCTATTTATCAATTCGACAAAAAAGAACATTTGCTTAGTTCAAAGGACTTACTTAAAGTAAATATTACAGAGATGAGTTGACGGTTCACACAACACGACAACAAATCAACGGGTCAAAAACTTCTATTTATAAAGTCACGAGTCAAGGTCATACCCAAGCAGGAGAGATTAAGATGAAACCCCAAACTAACAAGACTGTCAAATCTGTTGTAGAACTTCCCCAAAG
Organism: Tolypothrix bouteillei VB521301; assembly: GCF_000760695.4. GTDB lineage: Bacteria > Cyanobacteriota > Cyanobacteriia > Cyanobacteriales > Nostocaceae > Scytonema > Scytonema bouteillei_A. The sequence continues at coordinate 8,842,183 of NZ_JHEG04000001.1, forward strand.
CCAACAAGATACATCAACCCAACTGCAAAAGTTACAACAAACTAATTCTGATTTTACTTTGGGGCAGCGCTTAGCTGATGCAATGGCAGCGAAAGTTGGTTCGTGGACTTTCCTCTCAGCTCAGACTGCTATTTTAACAGCATGGGTTACTTTTAACTCAATACCCGGTTTACCCCACTGGGATCAACAGCCATTTATTTTGCTTAACTTGGTCTTTTCTTTTGCTTCAGCGTATACTGCTCCCATTGTATTGATGAGTCAAAACAGACAATCAGAAGAAGACCGCCGCAATGCTCAGATGGATCATGAGGTCAACCGCTCAGCATCACAAAATATTGAACTCCTACACCAAAAATTAGATGCTCACGAACAACAGCGTTTGGAATTAATGCAACTTCTCAAAGAGCAGCAACAACATCTCAGCGAGTTAAGAGCAAAAGTGGTTTTCGCGCAACAAGAGCAAACAGAGAGCCAAGTGTCTGCTGAAGTACTCAAAAACGAAAACAATCTCGTTTATCTTCAACCCGTTGTAGAGCGTGATAGTGTAGCCGTCAAAGTGGTTCGCAAAGCTTAATAAGCGCTTGCTACAGATGTTCTCAAGCTTGTTATCAAACTAAAAATTGTTCTGGGTTCTACTTCCACAAATCAATTAGCTACAGTTGACGATCGCCTGCATCTCATTTAGGGGAACAGTTCTCCCAAGATTGATACTTTCAAGCAACGGTTAAAAAATAGGTGCGAATGCTATGGAATCTTGGCATCGCAGAGAATACCAATTTGAAAACAAGAATTAGGTGACAGTAAGTCTGGGTAAGGCTTTCTCAATCTAAAATCCACACACCCAAAATTCAAGGACTAGCAACAATGAGTACGTTTATCAATGCTGTTCCCTCTGGGATCGCTGCATTTACCGCGACTAATCTTGATGATATCGTCATCCTGACACTGCTTTTCTCACAGGTTAATACAGCATTTCGACACCGTCATATTATCGTAGGGCAGTATTTGGGCTTCACAGTATTGGTTGCTATCAGTCTGTTAGGATTTTTTGGGAGTTTCGTTTTGCCTAGTGTCTGGTTGGATGTTTCTGGCTTTATCCCCATTGCTGTAGGTCTAAATCGCTTGGTTAATGTAGAAGAGGAAGATACAGACGATGAGTTAGAGATTCCTTCGTCTCAATCCTCACCAATAAGGAGTTTTCTGTCGCCTCAAACCTATGGTGTAGCAGCTATTACCTTTGCTAATGGTGGTGACAACATCGGTATCTATATGCCGCTCTTTGCAAGTAGTAATTCAGCAACTCTACTGGTAACTTTAGGTATCTTCTTTACCCTGGTTGCCGTTTGGTGTTACATAGCTTATAAACTCACTCATCAAAAAGCGATCGCCAAAATACTCATGCGTTATGGTAATTCGCTTGTACCATTCCTCTTGATTGGATTGGGTGTATACATTGCACTAGATAGTTTAGTGCTAGCAGTATTGTCAGTTGTTGCCATGTTCTTTGGTTGGATGTTTTTTAATATGTCACGTCAGCGCGTCACTTCTGCGTAGCAAGAAATAGTCAATCCCTACACGAGTAGGTGACTATAAAATTTTTTAATCCCCCAACAAGCACATCTCGATTTTAATAAATTCTTTCTATAATTTTAAAAACAAATGGTATTTGTTGCTATTAAAAGAGGTCAGATATAGTAGACTATACCTCCAAGGATAGTTAACAGTAACCAGTAACTAGCGATCGGAAAGTAGGGTGGGCATTGCTCGCCAACAGCAGGGAATAGTGGGCAATATAGGGCCCACGTAGATTTCAAAAATCTCACAAGATTCCTATAATAGTCCCGTTAAATAATAAAAGAGCAATAAAAAAAGCTCATGTTCTCATAACCAAGAGGAGAAAAATTGTGAAAAGCTTCAAGGCAATTTTGGTGTTTCTGTTAATATTGGTTAACTTAGTTGTTGTTCAGCCTTCTTTTGCAGATCCAATCGCGGAAAAGAGCCCTGAGTATCTCGGGATCAATCAACAACTCGAACAACTTCTACAAATTAGAAATGACCCGGCTCAAGGTGGTTACACTGCAGAAGACCTACAAAAAAGAATTGCCGATTTGCAATTTCAGAAATATATCCAAGAGAGTACAGAAGATTGGGGTGTTTGCCGCAATGAAACAGGAAAGACAATAGGCGTCTATGCTCACAAGCCAAGCAAGTATGGCACTCCCACCAATACCCTCTTCTACTTAGGAGCAGGTAAAAAGACAGATGATGAGTGGGACTGTGATGGCATATACCTGCCTAACGATGCAAAAGTAGCTGGTATTAACCTTCCTGCTCCTGTAGCCGGAGAAACAGAACAGGGAGCAGCAACACAGCCTTTTGCTCTGAAGATTGTAGATGGGACACAGTTGGTTGCTAGAACTAACCCTATCACTGGTGAAGTTGAATTGAATGCGCCCGTTGCTGGAGTTATTGCACCAGGCGAGCCAAATTGGTCAATTCCCAATCTTTCTCAAGCAGAAGTCAGTGCTCAAGTTCCCAATGCTCCTATTGATTAAAAAGCACGCGCCTGTGCGATCGAGTTTTCCCACCTAATAATTTTGCAACCTCCTCAATTGAGGGGGTTGTTTTATTTATTAATAATGAGTAACTTTTATAATTTTTTAAAAAGTACTAAATTAACGGTAACCTCCATCATCATGCTGTTACAACTTTTGTTAAGAAAAATTACAACACTCTTAACAGAAGGAAATATTTCATATGGTAGTTGCACTTAACAATAATGCACAACATCAAGTTGTTATCATTGGTGGAGGCTTTGGTGGACTGTACACAGCAAAACATCTTGCTAAAGCTAATGTAAAAGTGACTCTCATTGATAAACGTAACTTTCATCTATTTCAGCCGCTTTTGTATCAAGTTGCAACAGGTACGCTATCACCTGCTGATATTTCATCACCATTGCGAGCCGTATTTAGCAAAAGCAAGAACACGCAAGTGTTGCTTGGAGAAGTCAATGATATCGATCCAAAAGCACAACAAGTGATAATGGGCGATAAAGTCGTACCTTACGATACGTTAATTGTCGCTACAGGTGCTAACCATTCCTATTTTGGTAAGGATAACTGGAAAGAGTTAGCTCCTGGTTTGAAAACTGTTGAAGATGCAATAGAAATGCGTCGCCGCATATTTTCAGCATTTGAAGCAGCAGAAAAAGAAACCGACCCCGAAAAACGGCGTGCTTTATTGACTTTTGTGATTGTGGGTGGCGGCCCTACAGGAGTAGAATTAGCAGGTGCGATCGCCGAGTTGGCATACAAAACTCTCAAAGAAGATTTCCGCAACATCGACACCTCGGAAACGAAAATTTTACTATTACAAGGGGGCGATCGCATCCTCCCACATATTTCGCCGGATTTGTCCCAAGTGGCAGCAGTATCTTTGCAAAAGTTGGGTGTAATTCTCCAAACTAACACTAGAGTGACAAATATTGAAAATAATATAGTGACTTTCAAGCAAGGCGATGAAGTCACAGCAATTGCCTCAAAAACTATCTTGTGGGCAGCAGGGGTTCAGGGTTCGGCAATGGGGAAAGTTCTAGCAGAACGTACAGGTGTAGAGTGCGATCGCTCCGGACGTGCGATCGTAGAGCCGGACTTGACTATCAAGGGTTATAAAAACATTTTTGTAGTAGGAGATTTAGGCAACTTCTCCTATCAAGATGGTAAACCCTTACCTGGTGTCGCACCCGTAGCCAAACAACAAGGAGAGTATGTAGCTAAACTCATTCAAAAACGTCTTCAAGGTCAAACTTCACGACCATTTCATTACAACCATGTGGGTAGTTTGGCGATGATCGGGCAAAATTTAGCGATTGTAGATTTAGGCTTCCTAAAACTTACAGGTTTCCTGGCTTGGGTATTTTGGCTAATAGTTCATATCTACTTCTTAATTGAGTTTGACACTAAATTGTTAGTCGTATTCCAGTGGGCGTGGAATTATATTACTCGCAATCGTCGATCTAGACTGATTACAGGTAAAGAAGATTATGTAGAAGCAAAAACCGTTAACAATATAACCCAAATTGCTAATTAGAACCGTCATTATTTTCCTTTTTAAGGGGGAGTTTGAGAAGCTTATCCCCCTTAAAAAGGGGGATTTTGGGCGCATCTTGAGACAACGGCGGATTTGACAAACATCCTCTCAGTAATCCTGGTGTATGGGAAACCTATGCGTTCTCAAGCCTACTCATACCTTAACTAACAACGGCAACTATACAGATAAAGTCAATGATGGTAGCATATCCACGGATACATTTATAGTTCATTTGTTCGCGTTGAAAGGGCTGGCAATGGCAACCTAACTGCTGTCAATCTCAAAATGTTAAGTCATGTAAAGATTCTTACATATAGACGATAGCCAAAACTCTCGATCGGACCTTACAAGAAGTTGCATTTATATACCTGAACTCTTTTCCTTATCTGCCTTGTCCCAGAAACAAGCGATCGCTTTGAATGTATGTCCCTATTAGCTTTTGTGTCTTGCAAGCATTTGCTCTGTTGCCAGATGTTACCGACATTTATAGGACTTTGCTTGATTGATAATTATTACTATTATATTAAAAAACAAAATGTAAAGATAAAAAATCTTACGCAAGAGAGAGTAACACTCTTAAATTTAGATGAAACAGTTAAAAAAATATGAAAAACTTAGATAGAGTCATATAAAGTTAACCTTATCCTTCTCTAGCAGATGAATGTTGATGAGGCATTGGTTGTTCTAGATATTTTTCTAGAAAACCGCTTAAACAATCTACAGGAGCTAGTTTTCCGCAAAGCCTGGGAAGGACAAACTTACCAGGAAATAGCGGACAGCTCTAGCTATGATGCTAACTATATTAAAGATGTTGGTTCCAAATTATGGAAGTTACTGTCTCAATCTCTGGATGAGGAGGTAACTAAAAGTAATTTTCGTTCGGTCATTAGAAGGCGGGGGGAAAGTTCTGCTATTTATAGGAAATCGCAAAATGCCCAAGCGGTTCTGTTACATTATCAACAGTTAGCAGATAAAGAATATCTCGAACTGCCTGGTAGCGATCGCGAAAAATTGGAGCCTTCTAGCGGTTATACAAGGCAAGAAAACCAGAAATCTTCCATCCCCGTTCCCGAACGTTTGGATATTCCCAGCGGTCCGGTTCCGCTCAATTCCTTCTTTTATATTGAGCGTCCTCCCATTGAAGAACGCGCCTGTGCTGAAATTGCTAAACCTGGAAGCTTAATCCGGATTAAAGCACCCAAGCAGACAGGTAAAACCTCATTGATGCAAAGAATTCTGACTCACGCCAGACAAACAATAGGCGTAAACACTGTGTTGATCAGTTTTCAACTGGCAGACACTCACGTTTTCAGCAGTTTAGATAAATTCTTGCGATGGTTTTGTGCCAATGCCAGTCGCCAGTTACATATAGAACCGAGGTTGGATGATTACTGGGATGAGGACATCGGTAGCAAAGTCAGTTGCACGTTGTATTTCCAAGAGTACCTATTGCGGAAAATTGACTCTCCAGTCGTATGCGCTTTAGATGAAGTCAACCGGATTTTTGAGTATCCAGAAATCTCTGGTGACTTTTTGCCACTCCTGCGCTCCTGGTATGAAGACGCCGCAGAATTGGACATTTGGCAAAAACTGCGATTGCTAGTGGTGCATGCGACCGAAGCTTATATCCCTTTGGATATCAATCAATCCCCTTTTAACGTCGGACTGGCAATTAAGTTACCAGAATTTACCTTGGCACAGGTGCAAGATTTAGCTATCCGTCATGGCTTAGATTGGGCAAAAGGTGAGGTAGGCGAGCAAACACTGGCTCCTCTTGTGGCTACGATTGGCGGTCATCCTTATTTAGTCCGTCTCGCTCTCTACCATTTGGCACGTCAAGACGTGACCTTAGAACAACTCTTGCAAGAAGCTCCCACAATTGGCGGTATTTATAGCAATTACCTGCGACATCATCTCGCCAATCTTCAAGAACATCCCGAACTGGCAGCGGCATTTAAACGTGTTTTGACAGCAACTGAAGACGTGCAATTAGAAGCAATCACTGCTTACAAATTAGAAAGCATGGGTTTGGTAAAGCTGGAAGGAAATCATGCACTGCCTAGCTGCGAGCTGTATCGGCTGTATTTCTGCGGGCAATTGGGCTAGTGGATATGAACGCTTACGAATATCAAATTGGTGGCAGTCTCAAAATGGATGCTCCTAGTTATGTGGAGCGACAGGCTGATGTTGAACTATACGACGCCTTAATGAGGGGTGAATTTTGTTATGTGTTTAGTTCCCGACAAATGGGCAAATCGAGCTTGCGTTTGAGAACAAGGTACCGATTGCAAGAAGCTGGTTATTGCTGTGCTTCTGTTGATATGACTAGGATCGGGAATGGAAATATTACCCCAGCTCAATGGTACAAGGGTATAGTTGTAGATTTATTGCGAGGATTTGATCTTTTTGGCTCGGTTAATATAAAAACTTGGTGGAACGAGCGAGAAGATTTACCTCCCTTACAGCGATTAAGCCAGTTTGTTGAAGATATTTTATTAGTGAAATTAAAAAGTGAAAAAATCTTTATTTTTATTGATGAAATTGATAACGTTCTGAGCTTAAATTTTCCAGTCGCTGATTTTTTTGCGTTGATTCGTGCTTGCTACAATCAACGAGCAGAAAATCCAGAATACAACCGTCTCACTTGGGCTTTGTTTGGCGTAGCCACTCCCTCGGATTTGATTTCTGATAGGACTTGTACTCCATTTAATATTGGGACATCTATTGATTTACAGGGATTTCGTTTATCAGAAGTCGAGCCACTAGCAGCAGGCTTAGAGGGGAAAGTGGCCAATCCTATGGCAGTGCTAAAAGAAATTTTGAGTTGGACTGACGGGCAACCATTTCTCACACAAAAGCTGTGCCATATCGTAGAACACGAAAGAATTAGCGGTAGCATGGCTTTACATCAGGAAACGGGGTATTCAGAAGCGGAAGAACGGTATAAATTGGATTATCACTTGCCGATTGTTAATTACCATCTCATCAGTATATATTACCAGTTTCCCTCAATTATTTTGGAGAAGTTAGTACAAACAAATATTATTGATGATTGGGAAGCTCATGATGAACCGGAGCATTTAAAGACAATTCGCGATCGCCTCCTCAGTAACGAGCAACGTGCTGGCAGCTTGTTGGCACTTTATCAGAAAGTTTTACAAGGAGTTGACGTACCAATAGATGACTCACCCGAACAAATAGAACTTTTACTATCTGGGTTAGTTGTTAAGCAACAAGGAAAACTGAAGGTCAAAAACCGCATTTATCAGGAAATTTTCAATCAAGCTTGGCTGGAAAAACAATTAGCAAAACTGCGTCCTTACTCCCAATCGTTGAATGCTTGGGTTGCATCATTAAGACAAGATCATTCGAGGTTGCTGCGAGGACAAGCCCTGTTAGAAGCACAAGCTTGGTCTGTCGGCAAAAGTTTAAGCGAGTTGGACTATCAATTTTTAGCAGCCAGTCAAGAACTGGATCGCAGAGAAGTGGAAACAAGGTTGGCTGCAGAATGCACCAGAGAAATAAAAGCTAGACTCAGTCAAGAGCAAAAAGTAGCCCAACTTCAAAGAATATCTCTAGGTACGCTTGCTTTAGGATTTGTCATTGCGTTGGGTTTGGGAGTTGCAACCTTTTTCCAATACCGCAACGCACTGCAAAACGAATTAAAAGCTATTGCCACATCTTCCAAAGCTTTGCACGCTTCCGAGAAAAAATTGGATGCTTTGATGGAAGCAATTAGGGCAGGGCAAAAACTGCAAAGTCTTGGAAGTGTCGATGCACAAACTCAAACACAGGTTGAATCTGTAATGAGACAAGCTATTTATGAAGTGAAAGAGTATAACCGCTTGTCAGGGCACAGTGCGGGAGTGAATTCGGTTGCAATTAGTGCAGATGGGCAGATATTTGCTTCAGCCAGTGCAGACAAAACTGTCAAACTTTGGAAACCAGATGGCACTCTCATTCGGACGCTGAAAGGACACACTGCAGGAGTCAACACAGTTGCTATTGGGACTAATATAGTGCATCCTCTAGAGGCAAATTGTCCTCAGAATAAAATTTTGAGTTTATACAAACGAACCCCTCAGAATAGAATTCTGAGTCTATACAAACAAAGCCTGCCTGCACAGGCTTCATCTAAAGTCCGCGCAGGCGGACTTGGTTTGTATAGCAGCGATTTCAATCGCAAACTTGATTTCTATAACCGCGATTTCAATCGCAAATACGTTTTTTCCAAATTCGGATGCTCCGCTAATAATCAAGATCGGAAAAACAAGATGTTCATTGCCTCGGGTGGTGAAGACAGGACAGTTAAACTTTGGGATCTTGATGGTACCTTACTAAAAAGCTTGAAAGGACATAGCGATGCGGTAGAGTCAATTGCTATTAGTCCTGACGGTAGTACGATCGCTTCAGCAAGTGATGACAAGACCGTGAAGTTATGGACGGCAGATGGAACTTTGCTACGGACAATTAAAGGGCATAGTGATGAAGTTGAGGCAGTTGCGATCGGTCCCGATGGAAAAATGCTGGCTACAGCCAGTGACGATAAAACAGTCAAACTTTGGAAAATGGACGGGACTTTAGTACGTACATTCAAAGGGCATCGCGATGAAGTTGAGGGAGTTTATTTTAGCCCCAATGGAAATACGATCGCCTCGGTCAGTGCAGATAGGACTATCAAGCTGTGGAATTTAGACGGGACTTTGAAAGCAACTCTCATCGGACATAGCAATCAAGTAGAAGGAATTGCCATTAGTTCTGATGGTAATGTCATTGCTTCGGCAAGTCGAGACAAAACAATCAAAGTGTGGAGACCAGATGGGACTTTGTTAACAACTCTTCGCGGTCATGATGCAGGAGTTAAAGAAGTTGCAATCAACCCCATCACCAAGATGATTGCGTCAGCAAGTCGGGACAATACTGTGAGGTTTTGGCGGCGAAACAGTTCCTTATTAAACACTCTCTCCGGTCATAGTGATGCCGTTCATGGGGTGGCTTTTATGCCTAACGGGAAGATGATTGTTTCAGCAAGTCGGGACAACACAGTCAAATTCTGGAATCCAGATGGGACATTACACCTCAGTCTGATCGGTCATCAAGCGGGGGTCAATGGTGTTGCCATCGCTCCGGATGGGAACACCATCGCGTCGGCTAGTTCGGACAACACTGTCAAAATCTGGAATCAAAAGGGTCAGTTGCTCAAGACTCTTGTGGGGCATAAAGATGTCGTCAAGGGCGTTGCAATCGCTCCTGACGGCAAAACCATCGTCTCAGCAAGTGACGATAAGACAGTGAAACTTTGGCAGATTAACGGTCAGGGTAAAGTTCAACCCAAGGCTTATGCAACACTAGTTGGGCATAATTCAGGGGTAAATGGAGTTGCTGTCAGCAATGACGGTCAAATCATAGCTTCTGTCAGTGATGACAATACCGTGAGATTGTGGAAACCAGATGGGACTTTAGTGAGAGCTCTTTTAGGGCATAGCAATCAGGTGAATGCAGTTGCCATAAGTCCCGATAGCAAAATGGTTATTTCTGCAAGCGACGACAAGACTGTCAAACTCTGGAAAATGGATGGTACGCTATTGAAGACTTTGACCGGGCATGATGCGGGGGTTTATGCAGTTGCGATCGCTCCCAATGGTAAAATGATAGCCTCAGCCGGTTCAGATAACACCATCAAACTTTGGCGTCTTGACGGGCAGTTGTTAACAACTCTTTCCGGGCATAGCGACACCGTTAAAGGAGTTGCATTTAGCTCTAATGGTAAAGTTTTAGCCTCAGTCAGCGATGATAAAACTGCTATTTTATGGGATTTAGATCGGGTTTTGGCTTCTGATGAACTTTTTATTCATGCTTGTAACTGGGTCAAGGATTATTTAGCAACAAATCCCGATCTAAGTCAGAGCGATCGCGAGCTTTGCACTCACCACAAATAATGGCAGTGCAAATCATGATACGATTATCCCAAAAAATGTTTATATCACTCTTAAATCTCGGTAAACACCGTTATATCCTGAAAATACTCATATTTAGCTTGCTAACTAGCAGTTGTAGCTATTTATCTCAACATAGCTCCCCCCCACTTGCTAATTCTTCTAAAAGCAAAACTTTAACAATTTGGTGGGATAAGGGTTCTAACATAGAAGAGGATGACGCTCTTATAAAGTTAATTAAAGACTGGGAAAAAAGAAGCGGGAATCAAGCCAAACTCACTTTCTACAGTAACGACGATCTCCCAGAAAGAACCAGAAAGGCGATTCAATCTGGCAATCCACCCGACATTGTCATGGGTAGCAGTGCGGAGAGAGAGTTGATACCGCACCTTGCTTGGGAAGGCAAATTGGAAGATGTTTCCGATGTCATTGAACCCGTGAAGAACAATTATTCTGAAGCAGCATTGGAAGCTGTTCATTTTTATAACAAATCTGCTCGCAAGCGCAGCTACTATGCAGTGCCAATCAATCAGTTAACAATTCACATCCATTACTGGCGGGATATGCTCAAGCAAGTGGGTCGGAGTGAGAAGGATATTCCTACAGATTGGGATGGTTTTTGGGAATTTTGGAAAAAAGTACAGACTGATTTGAAAGCGTTTAACCCATCGCAGGATAACAAAGAACCTATTTACGGGTTAGGTTTACCATTTTCCGCCGCCGCTGCAGATACTTACTATATCTTCGAGGAAATTTTAGAAGCATATAATGTTGAAATTGTCAATTCTGAAGGTGTACTTCGCCTTGATGACCCTAAGGTGCGTCAAGGCATTGTGAAGAGTTTGACGTGGTACGCAAACCTTTACCGACAGGGTTGCGTACCTCCCAACGCAACAAGATGGTTAAATCCAGATAACAATCGCAACTTGATTAATCGTAAGGTGGTAATGACAGCAAATACCACACTTTCGATTCCTGCTGCTGTACGACAGAATCCCGATATTTATCGCAACAAACTTGGGACTCTAGAGTTTCCTAAAAAACCCAATGGTGAACCAATGCGTTATTTAGTAGCAGTTAATGCTGCCATTTTGTTTGCCAATTCCAACAATCAGAAAGAAGGGAAAGAATTTCTGGCGTACTTAGCTCAACCTGAAACCATAAAAACATATATTAAATCCGCAGGAGGACGATACTTACCAGTGATGACACCACTATGGAAAGATTCATTCTGGACTAATCCAGCAGACCCCCATCTTTCTACTGCATCTAAAGTTTTAATGAAAGGTCAAACACGCCCATTTTATTTTGTCCAAAACCCCGCCTACAGTGTAGTTTTGCAAGAAAACATTTGGGGTAAAGCGATCTCCAGAATCGTGAAAGATGGCGTTTCTCCACAACAAGCGGCTAATGAGGCGATCGCGCAAATTAAAGAAATTTTTGCCAAATGGGAGTGAGCGGGTATGGTAACTGCAAAATTACAAACGACAAGTCGTTTTCTCTTACTGGGAGTCACGCTCAGTTTGAGTGTTTTTTCCTGTACCAATACTTCTAATTCTGACAAATCATTGCTAACGGAATCTTCAACACAGAACGGGATATTAACACTTTGGTGGGACAAAGGTTTTACCCTAGAAGAAGATGAGGCAATACAGCAAGTTGTCAAGCAGTGGGAACAAGAGACTGGTCACAAAGCTCAGCTTTCTCTTTTTAGTGCAGATGAGCTATCAAAAAAGACTCAAAGGGCAATTCGAGCAGGAAATCCACCTGATATTGTCATGAGTAACAATGCAGATCGAATTCTCAATCCAAGCCTCGCCCGAGAAGGTAAACTAGCAGATGTTTCTGAAGTTATTCAATCTGTCAAACCTTTTTACTCAGACACTGTATTGGCAAGCGCTTATTTTTATAACAAGCTGACAAACAAGCAAAGCTATTACGCTGTTCCCCTTCACCAGAGCATTCCTTATATTTTTTACTGGCGAGATTTGATCGAAGAAGCTGGTAAGAGTGAAAAAGATATTCCTAAGGATTGGAATGGTTTTTGGGAGTTTTGGAAACAAATACAAAACACTTTGCAAACAAAAAAAAATAAAAAGATTTATGGGCTTGGGTTACCTTTATCCGTTGGTGCTGGAGACACTTTTGAAGTCTTTGAGCAGATTTTGGAAGCGCATGATGTAGAAATTGTAGATTCTCAAGGTCGATTGCGTACAAGCGATCCAAAAGTCCGTCAGGGAATTATCCATTGCATAGACTGGTATACAAAATTTTACAATCAAGGTTATGTACCTCCCGATGCAGTGAATTGGTTTAACCCAGATAACAATCGCAGCTTGTTTAACAGGCATGTGGTCATGACTGCTAACAATTCTCTCTCCATTCCTGCGGCTGTACGCCGAAATTCTGACGTTTACTTTAACAAGCTAGGTACTATTGGATATCCCAATAAACCTAACGGTAAGCCAATGCGTTATGTGTCTCTCATCACCCAAGCAATTATCCTAACTGACTCAAAAAACCAGAAACTAGCTAAAGATTTTTTGATATATTTCATCAGCCCAAAAATCATGGGAAATTATCTTAAGGTTGCGGGCGGGCGTTTTTTTCCAGTACACACACTTGTTTGGAAAGATCCTTTCTGGACAAATAAGAAAGATCCCCACGTATCGGAAGGTGCTAAACCACTCATTATGAAACGAACTCGTTTATTATATATTGCTCAAAATTCTTCTTATAGTAAAGTGTTAATGAAAAATGTTTGGGGTCAAGCTCTGCGTCGAGTCGTCATAGATCGTGTTTCTCCCGAAAAAGCAGCCGATCGCGCAATTCAACAACTCAATGAAATTTTTGCTGAGTCTAGCGATCCTATTTAATTTTTGAATGCAAGGTAGGCATTGCCTACCTATAGAATTAGATTTTTTTCATAAGACATTTATGTTTTCTCTAGAAAAAACATTTGATTGACTCATAGATAATGCAAAATTTTATTAAAAAAACTCGCAATCGCTGTAAATTATGCAGCTTTGTCTTAACAGTCTCAACCTTAAGTTTCACAATTTTTGCCTGTTCTCAATCCATTCCTTCACAATCTCAAAAATCCTCTATTAAGACATCTCATAAAGATGATAAAGTCCTACAAATTTGGTGGGATAAAGGGTTTGGGTTAGAAGAAGATGAGGCAATTACTTTAGTTGTAAGAAACTGGGAGAAAAAAAGCGGTTACAAGGCAAAACTGTCGGTTTATGGACCTAACGAACTCCTGGAAAAAGCGGAAAGAGCAGTACGTTCTGGAAATACCCCCGATATTTTATTAAATAACAGAGCGGAAAGACAACTCAACGCACGTTTAGCTTGGGACGGAAAATTAGCAGATGTTTCTGATGTGATTTACCCCATTAAGGACTTGTATCCAGAACCTATTTTAAAAACGGCTCATCTCTACAATCACGTACAAAAACAGCGCAGTTATTATGCAGTTCCTATTAGCCAAACCACAATGCTCTTTTTTTATTGGAAAGATTTGTTAAAGCAAGTAGGACAGAGCGACACTAATATTCCTACAGAGTGGAATAGCTTTTGGGAGTTTTGGAAAAAAGTCCAGGACGCTCTCCGAAAAAAGCAAAATAATATATATAGTTTGGGTTTGCCTTATTCAATTGGGTCGGGAGATACTTATTACTTTTTCGAGCAACTTTTAGAAGCCTATGATATTCAAATTTTTGATGCTCAAGGGAAACTGCTTGTCAGGAACCCCCAAGTGAGGCAGAAAATTATCGATCTTTTAGACTGGTACGCCAAGTTTTACCAGCAAGGTTATGTACCACCCGATGCTATCAGGTGGTTAAATCCAGATAATAATCGTAGTTTACTCAACCGTCAGGTGGTAATGACACCCAATGGCACTCTCTCAATCCCCAGTGCTGTCAGTCAAGATAGGGAGACTTACTATAAAAAGCTTGGTACTTTAAAATTGCCCAATAAACCCAACGGTCAACGAATGCGGTACATTGTTGCAATTGGTCACGTGATCTTGTTTGCCAATTCCAAGCACCAAGAGACAGCTAGAGATTTTCTTAAATACTTAGTTCAACCAAACATATTGGGAACTTATCTTAAAAGTGCAGAACGGGGTCACTTTCCAGCACTCAAGCCCGTGTTAAAAGACCCTTATTGGGCAAACTCAACAGACCCTCATGTCTCCAGTGTTTCCAAGATATTAACCCAAGGTTCAATACGTCCGTTTGATTATGTAAATCACCCGGCGTATACCTTAGTACTTGATAAAAATGTTTGGATCAAAGCACTCAATCGAATTATTAGCGATCGCCTAACCCCAGAGCAAGCAGCCGACGAAGCTATTATGCAGATAGAAGAAATTGTTAATAAATGGAATTAAGATTTGGTCATCGATCGCTGATGACTGGTACCATTTGTGCAAATTCTCGACGAAATACTGAATCGCTGTATTCTTGCCACTCTTTTTTACGACTTTGGGATAAATTTTGCAACGTTGCTTGCTGGACGCGAGTCATCAACGGACGCCGAAAATGTTCGTATTTTTCAAAGGCTTGAGCGATCGCTTGTGTATCATCCCAACCTTTCTCTTTTACAACATGAGCAATTAAGGTTGCAATGACTAGTGCATCTTCAAACCCTTGATTTGCTCCTTGTGCCATAAAAGGGGGCATTCCATGGGCTGCATCACCAACCAATACCACTCGTCCCGAACTCCATGGTGGTTGAATTTTGCCAAGATTGTCTTTTGTATCAAGAGAAGCAGTGCTAGGAAGTTGTAAGGAATCTGCAATACTAGCACGGTGGATGTAGTACGGACGCTGTTGCATATTAGCAGGAGTTGATAAGCTCACTAACTGTTTGAGAACATCGGGAAAACCTGCTTTCTCTAATGCAGGCAAAGCAACGTCAATCAAAGATATGCCAAATTTCCCTTGTAAGATGTCTAGAGGCAAAGCATGGTGTATGACGTATCCGACTGGACCATTCGGTCTTTGAAATAAAAGCATTCTGGGCACTCCCATGAGGCTACCTTCAGAGATTTCATCATTACGGATTGTGACAACAGGTGCCCCCTGGAAGAAAATTTCTTCTAGCGCTGACTTTAGACTGTCTGGAATGTCAAGAATTTGATTGCACATAATCGCAGCAAATCCGGAATATTCAGGTTTTGCAAAAGCGGAGTACGGAGTATCTTTGTAAAGAATCTGGCGAACCGTGGAGTTGATTCCGTCAGCTGCAACAACGAGTTTTGCCCGAAAGACTGTTGTTTCAAATTCTTGGGAAATTGTTTCTAAGTTCTGGGGTTGGTTTTCTTCCGGTTTCTGTTCTTCAGACCAATACGCGTAAGGATTGGCTTCTGCGATCGTATTGGACACACAATCTACGCGGACGTACCCAGTCTCTAATTCATCCACCACACTGACACATCGATGATTGGGTCTAACTCGCTCTTGGGGGAGTTGTTGTCTGAGGGCTGTCTGCAAATTATACCAACTGATTGATTTTCGACCTTCTCCATACTCTTTAAACCAATCATCGTAACTCAGAGAAAATGATGAAATTCGTTCTCCACGCAAATTCTTTTGAACCCATTCGGGTGTTGCTTTTGGAGGCTGTGTTCTTGTAGCTGTCCTTACAGCCTCTTCGCTGGGTGGCTTGGGATTCAAAAGCCCAATACCAACTTCTTTAATTTGTTCGTAAGCCTGAGAATCTAAATATTTGAGAGATCTTAATCCATTGGGCAGAAGATCGACCGTTTGACCGACTTGACGAAAAGCGCGAGTGCGATCGACAACTAATACATTTTCAATACCTCGTTTGCGTAAGCCGATGGCAGTTGCCAATCCAATAGGTCCAGCACCAATGACAACAACGTCGTAGCTCTCCATAAAAGCAAACCCGTTATGCATTTCAATCTTTATATCTTAACTGCTGTTATGGTAATTTTCAGGGCATTGCTGACAGTGCTAGGATCGGAGTAATGGCGTTCTAGTGATATGCAGCGAACTTTCATCTCTGGCATTATTCCACCTGTAGTACAGTCCGAACCCTCTTTGTGGTTCGCGTTTGTTGGCAACAAGTTGTTAATCCATTCTCAAGGGACAGTGAGTCACATCCCCAAGTTTGTCAGTCTAGCAGAAATTGGTTTGAAGCCAATGCGATCGCAATTTCTGGGTACTCTTGATGGCATTGGGTGTTACTCTGCCGAATTGCCCAAGGACTCTATAATCCCTGATAGTTTGAGGTTAATGGGACTGCGGGAATTATATGGAAGTTTAGATGAGGACTTGTATGCGTTATGCGGTCGCGCCATTCAGATTATGGAATGGGATCGCACCCACCAGTACTGCGGTCATTGTGCGACACCTACAGTTCAATTAGCACACGAGCGTGCCAAGCGATGTCCTAAATGCGAATTGGTAAATTATCCGCGCCTCTCACCTGCGATGATTGTTCTTGTCTCGCGGGGTGACGAAGTCTTATTAGCTCGTGCGCCTCGTTTTCCACCGGGTATGTACAGCATACTGGCTGGATTTGTGGAACCGGGAGAATCGTTGGAAGAAACGGTGATGCGAGAAGTTCGAGAGGAAGTAGGGATTGAGGTCAAAGATATTCGCTATTTTGGCTCGCAACCCTGGCCTTTTCCCAACTCACTGATGATTGGATTTACTGCGACTTATGCAAGTGGAGAGATCGTCATTGAACCTCAAGAATTGGTAGATGCGGCTTGGTTTAGCAAGTATAACTTACCGCAGATTCCTCCCAAGCCAAGTATTGCTCGAAAACTTCTTGACTGGTTTGTTTCGACTTGAGGATGTGCCATGTCACTTACGCGCTCCGATCTTGAATCTCAACGCTTGCAGCAAACCATATTACAATCGGGCAGATCTGTAAATGTTTTAAGTGAAGACCAGTTGCAAGAGTCAATACGCGCAACTCTACACCAGCAAAAACTGGCTTCAGATGTTTGGATTTTTGCTTATGGCTCGCTCATCTGGAATCCTATTATCAAATTTGAAGAACAGCGCATCGGTACAATTTATGGATGGCACCGTCGCTTCTGCCTGTGGGTACCCCAAGGTCGAGGTACCCCAGATAACCCTGGATTGGTACTTGGTTTAGATCGGGGCGGTTGTTGTCGCGGTATTGCCTACCGGATAGCTGCTAGTGATGTACCATCAGAACTACTGTTGCTTTGGCGGAGGGAAATGATTGTTAATTGTTATGTTCCCCGTTGGGTCAAAGTTTTTGATGGTTCGCAACAGATAAATGCGATCGCATTTGTTATTAACCGCAATCATCGGGCTTATGCTGGTGATATTTCTTTAGAAACTATGGTTAACAGTATAGCAACTGCGAAAGGTGAGCTTGGTTCTTGTGCGGATTACCTCATGCAAACCATTGACGGCTTGATGACAGTTGGTATTAAAGATAAGCCATTGCAACTTTTGCGCGATCGTGTTTTAGCACAGTTATCAGCAACATCAACAATAAGTAACTCGGCGAGAAAAAACCAAACTATGTAATGAACGTATAATCTCTGTATTTGTCTCGTAGTAGCGCTTTAGCGCATGAATTGTCACTAAAAACCAGTAATGGTTATTTGCGCCCACTGAACTTATAAATTCACTACCGCTTTTGAGTTGGTTAAAATTAAGATAAGCTTCCGTCATGCATTTTTTCGTAATATATTGCCATTGAAAAATTAAACTATTTTTTGTAACATTTCAGATAATTTGCATATACCCATCCCTGATACTGCTGGGTAGAAATATCAGCCCATTCTCCATCTTGTGACCAACCGTGTAGCTCAACAACTGTTCCTTTAGGTAAAGTATCAATAATTTTAGAATTTATACGGTTGTTTTCTCGAACATTAACAGATGTAGCTGTGACTTCCCAATACTGGCAAAATTTTGATTCTGCTGACACTGGTGATTGTATAAGTGCATATCCAGCAGCTGAACTGACTATCAACATTAAAAATACTGAAACTTGTTTAACAAGCATGATTTTTCTTCTACTTAAAAAGATGTTGCCAAAGCAATAGACAAGCGGAATTCTAACAATCAACTAAATCTACAAATTGAGAGGGAGTTTTTTCGGAAACTTCGCAAAAGAAAAAACGAGATGTAAGATTTAGTTCTTTTCCCTATTCTCTACTCCCTTTTTCAACATAGCGAGTTTATTCAAGTTTAAAACTATAATTTTTAAGTTTAACTTGGTTAAAACCTTCAATACCTTGCAATCCACCTGTATGAATTGCGACAACTGTGGTGTGAGGGCGGAAAAGTTCTTTTTTTGCCAAATCGAAAATCCCAAAAAACATTTTTCCCGTGTAAATTGGATCGAGAGCAATGGAATGTTTTCGTTTAAAATCATTAATGAATAAAATTAATTCTGGCTTCCACTTGGCATAGCCGCCGAAACAGTAATTATCAGTAATCTGCCAATTTTGACAGCCTAAATTATCTTGTGTATCAAGCAATCTTTGCACGTCATTTTTCAAAAAATCTCCTTTTAGTGCAGAAAAACCAATGATGTGTTGAGCCGAATCTACAGCCGCAATAACACCAGCCAAAGTACAACCCGTACCACACGCCGTACAAAAATAATCAGGTTGAAATTGCATTTGTGAATGAATTTCTTCAACAATCTCCCTACAGCCTTGCAAAGCTAAAGTATTCGATCCACCTGATGGCAAAAAATAAACATTACCATATTCTTTTTCTATCTGTTCAAAAATCAAATTTTCCTCTCGAAAATCAGAGCGGCTAACAAAGAGCAATTTCATGCCACACTTTTCAGCAAAATCAAGTGTTGTATTGAGGGGTTGGGTACGTTCGCCGCGAATAATACCGATGGTTTCAATACCAACAATTTTTCCCACTGCTGCTGTAGCATAGATATGATTTGAGAAAGCACCGCCAAATGTAACAAGCCGGGGAAATCCTAACTCTTTGATTTTCAAGCAATTGTATTTCAGTTTCCGGAATTTATTACCCGATACTGAAGAATTGAGCAAATCGTCTCTTTTAATAAAAAGCCTAATCTTTGCTTCTGTTAGGGTTTCGTCAAAAATTTCCTGAATGGGGCTTACAGGTACATTGAAAAAATTGGTGACTGTTTGTGAGCATAGCATTTGGGATTTTGAATTGAGAAAATTTAGCGTATACCCTCATTATCGATCGCACTGTAAATGTCGGTAGGGGCGAGTCCCAACCAAGGATCGCTACTGGGAGTCAAAAACAGTTCTGCATAAACTTTTTTATTTAATGAATCCACATAGCTTGTTTGATTACCTTGTACAAACCATTGATGAATTTGCCTGTGCAGGATATACTCATTTCTAACTGTATCCAGAGCCATTGCCGCTTCAAAATTACGAATCAGTTTTGAGATATCTTGCGGATTTTTGGCAGACTGAAACTTTTTATCACCAATTAAGGCAATGCTATTCTTATCTAGTTTGGCAGACTCTGCATAGAGTTGGGCAATTCTGCTCCAAGTCGCTTGGTCTGTAATTTCTAAAGGAGTGTTTGGATTTTCTGCGCTTTGTGGCTGGATATTGTTTAATATCGGGCTTTCCACTCTCATTTTTGAGACGGCTACTGCACCTGCTACTGTAGCACTGGGAGTTTCACCCTCATTACTGGGAGATGCAACTAACCGTGGTGGAGATTGGATATCTAGTTTTGCTAAATCTGCTGTCCATTGGTTTTGGAGAGTCGTGAGGCGATCGCTGTGGTATTGTCGTAAAAAAGCTTCGCGTTGGGAACCGTTACGTTTGCTGTACTCCTTTGCTGCTACTTCCCCTTGCTGAAGGCTCGTGAGAAAAGCTTTTGGTCCGTATAGCCCTGGAATTGCATCAATCGGACGACCCGAACTATCTAAGATGTAATGAATGCTATTACCTGTGATTGTGCGTTCTAGTTTGCGTCCGTCACCAAAATCAATTGTCACCTTTGGGACGGGACGAACTGATTGCCAATGTAGAATAAAGTTTTCTCTTAAGACTTTAGAAATTTCCGCGTTGGGATATAATGCGACTCTAAAAAACCTGCTGTTAGCGCAACTGAGATCTGTATCTAAGTTACCTAGCAACCGCAAAGATAAGATTGGTTTACCGCTAGCTGTTGCGGCGGCTTTTGCTTTTTCTAGATCGGTGTACCAGTAAAGCTGAGAAGCATAGCAATCTTTTTGCTGGCAAAGTGAATCTAAAGCTTGACGAATTTCTACATTAGAAGAATTTAATGCATTGGCATGGGATTTGAGAAATATTTCCAATCCCGTTTGACCTTGTTGTCGCAGCGTCGCAACTTCTTGAGAGAGTTTAGACGTTTTTGATATAGGAGTTTGAGTATAAGCTGGTTGTGAAAAACTGACACTTACTAGCATCAGTGCAAATGGAATTTCAAAAAGTTTTTTTTTCATAAAATAAAATACGAAAGAGCTAGTACTGCCCTACTTTCTCCAAGATTAACATGGACATTGAGAAACAACTGTATGTTCTAAATCTCTTCATATTAGGGTTTGAGAAATGGAATCAAATTCTTTGAACCCTCTCTTAACTGTATCGACTGAGTACCCTAATGGGTAATTCTTCATTTGGTTTCTGGAATTGAAAGGAAATCTACAGAAGTCAGTTATTGTCCAATTCAATAAATACTTTTCTACAACAGATGAACAGTGTAACACAAACAACTCTTCCAACTCTAAAAAATGGTAATTCTGGTATAGCTGTCAGCATTTTGCAACGATTATTGATGTTCCAAAGTATCAGCGTTCCTCGGTTATCTCTAAAAGTTGATGGTATTTTTGGTCGCTCGACAGAAGCTGCTGTGAAAGATTTTCAAAAAAGCAGAGGACTCTCTGTAGATGGAGTTGTTGGTCTTAAAACTTGGCAAGAACTGAGTGCTTTGCCAGGTGATGGAGAAGAAATTGTGTAAGTAAGACAAGTAGGGGCGCGGCGGCTTTGCGCCCTTATAAAAAATGTTGTTTATTGAGGTAAACATTATTGCGACCTCATCAAATCCTAGTTTTTAGTTGAGATTTTGATGCTTGTCCGAGTTTTTTTATATCTGTTTTATCCCAACCAGCCCATATATTAATGTGCGTTCGCCCTGTATTTGCTTGATACTGATACTCTAATCCATCTTTATGCTGGAAGCACGAATGTAATTGCTAGGTTGAATGCTGTTGAAACTTTAGAGGTGGGAATTGCCATTAATACAAAAGCAGAAATAATGCTAACATGAAAATTGCTTCAATTCTCTCTATGTAAAAATCAAGACAGAATTTCTTTTCTCACTTTAGTTTAAAAACTGAGTCATTTTATAAGCCAGGAGCGCTCCATCAGCAGTCAACACAGTCAAGTTATGCTGTAAAGATTGACAGATGAGTAAACGATCGAATGGATCGCGGTGTAAAGATGGTAAATTTATTAACTGAGCTACGCTCTCTTCATCAATAGTCAGGCTGCTAATTTTGTGCCTTTCGCGTTACTTAGGTAAATATATTTCTGGGGATTCTGGTAGTGGCAGTTTTCCGAGTTGATATTTAACTTATACGCCGTAAGTCCCCCACGCTCATTTGGGACTCCAAATCAGTGGCGGGATATAAGGCGGGAGACGACGATTGCATATTTCTGGCTCATGTCAGCCGCAGGCTTCAAGGACAAAGGTGTATGAGGAGTCGCCAATTATTTTCTGGATAGCTTTTACTGAAAATAGTATATAATAGTAACAGGTCGATGTTTGGGAAATGTTGAGATGAGACGACAAGCTCTAAAAGTCAGACTGTACCCTAGCGCTCGACAAGTTCAAGTACTTGCACAACACTTTGGTTGTGCGAGATGGTGGTGGAATTATGGGTTGAATAAATGTATTGAAACTTATCAGGCAACTGGCAAAGGCTTGTCGCAATCAGGACTCAATTCTCTATTGCCTGCCCTCAAAAAAGATCAACAGACTCAATGGTTAGGAGAATGTTACTCACAGGTTTTGCAATCTGTGAGTTTGAATCTGAGTCGTGCATATCAAAACTTTTTTGAGGGGAGAGGGAAATATCCACGATTCAAATCAATTCACCACCGTCAATCTATTCAGTATCCACAGAAGGTAGAACAAATCAATGACTGTTTGAAGTTTCCTGGGAAATTAGGTGTTGTCAAAGCAAAGATACATCGACCTGTTGATGGCACTATCAAAACTGTCACTGTCAGTAAATGCCCATCCGGCAAGTACTACGCTTCTGTGCTGATGGAGTACTCGGGTGATTATCCCACATCAAAGACAAATGGTCAGGTGATTGGGATTGATTTAGGTATTGTGGATTTTGCCGTTACCTACGATGGCGAAAAGATTTCCAAATATCCAAATCCAAAACATCTCGCTAAATATGAACAGAAATTAGCCAAGAAACAACGCATTGCTGCTCGCAAGGTCAAAGGTAGTAATCGTCGTAGAAAAGCCACAAAAATTGTAGCTAAGGTATACGAACAAATTAGCAATGTCCGCCAAGACTACTTACACAAATTATCTCGATTGATTGTAGACAACAATCAAGTTGTAGTCGTTGAAAACCTGAACGTCAAGGGCATGGTTCGCAACCACAAACTGGCAAAAGCAATATCTGATACGGGATGGGGCACTTTTACCAATTTCTTAGCCTACAAGCTTGAAAAAGAAGGCAAGGTTTTGGTAGAAATCAACAGATGGTTCCCTAGCTCCAAGCTTTGCTCTCATTGTCATTACCAAATCAACGAGTTACCGTTAGATATCAGAACTTGGGTTTGTCCTAATTGTGGTACTCATCATCACAGAGATGGTAATGCCGCGACGAACATTAGAGCCGAAGGTATCAGAATGCTGTCCTCCTCTGGGACGGGGGAGGAAGATCGCCAATGGAGAGGAAGTCAGACCAATTCGAGGGCGTAAGCCTAAGATGCGGCATTCCTCCGTGAAGTTGGAAGCCAACACTGTACCCGGTACTCCGGGTCAGTGTGGGTAGTTCACTAGTGCATTCCCATAAAGAGACAACACTCAGATAAACTGTATTTTTAGGATTTTGAATCACTAATATCGCATTTAATTTCTTAATCTCAAAGCTCTATCTAAACTAAACCACGCTGTTAAATGCAGCACAATTTTATATATGCTAGGGTAGCGATCGCTGGAGTACGGTCACTGAATCTTCTTGAGGACGGCGTATGGCAATTTGGTTTGGTTCCCAAACAATAGTATCGAGATCGAGAATTGGAATACTGAAGTCTTTCGCAAGCTTGTTTGCAAGAGTACTTTTTCCAGAACCGGAATTGCCAAATATTAAAATTCGAGACATAGTGATGATTTAATTAAGGGCAACCGAGTAAGTTCTCAATTTTCAAACAATTAAAATTATTAATTCTACTCGTTATCCGTAACGCGATGCAGTGCAACCCACTCATCATGCAATATGGCGTATATATACTCGTCCTGCCACGAGCCTTTCATGAAATGGCTTTGCTTGAGATGTCCCTCACGCCTCATGCCAAGACGCTCCATAAGTCGAAATGATGCTGTGTTACGCGTGTCGCATATAGAGGTAATTCGGTGCAGATGGCGGTGTGTAAAGCCATAGTTGAGTAATACAAGTGCTGCCTCTGTTGCATAACCAAACCCCTGATAGTTTGGGTGAAGTGACCACCCGATTTCTCCCTTACTTTGTGCTTTTGGGAATAGGTTAATGCCAACCTCGCCAATTACTTTAGCGTCATCTATAAGGTAGATTGCAAACATGATATAGCCGCCTTCATCATCAATTTCCACAACTGCTTGTCGTGAGAGCAAGCCCATTGCTTGCTCCTCAGTCAGTGGTTCTACAGGCATATACCGCAAAACCTCAGGGTGAGTTTGATATGCCAAAAAATCAAGCAAATCTGCCACAGCCATACGGCGTATAATCAATCGTTTTGTTACCGTTTCCATACTTTTCTTCACCTACCGATTTCACTTTATGTTGAACGAGTATTTATTTAAATTAACTAAAAAGTGGTGCGGTCTTATAATTTGGATGTTGCTTAGTGAGATAAGAGCTATACGACCGTAAATCATAGTTCAGAATTTGACTATATACGAGAATTACTTGAAACTAAGGTAATTATCTAGAAAAAAGACATTATGATCGCAAAATCGCCAACGAGCGCTGACAACTTCATTATTCGCCCGATGAACAGGTTTGAATTTGAGTTAGTAATTTCTTGGGCAGCAGATGAAGGTTGGAATCCTGGTATATATGATGCTGAATGTTTTTATCAGTGCGATCCCCACGGTTTTTTTCTGGCTGAATTGAACGGCGAGCCAATAGGGAGCATTTCTGCTGTAGCTTACGGAAAAGACTTTGGCGTTCTTGGTTTTTACATAGTTAAGCCACAGTTTCGCGGGCAGGGCTTTGGGCTCAAAATATGGAAGACTGCAATGGCATATCTGAGTACCGAGCGTAACATTAGTGTCGATGGAGTCATTGCCCAACAAGAAAACTACAAAAAATCGGGTTTCCAAATTGCTTACAACCATATTCGTTACAAGACAATTGGCGGCGGTGCAGTACCAGATAACATCGTAGAACTTGCAACTGTGCCAATTGATGAGTTAGTTGCTTACGAGCGCAATTTTTTTCCCCGTGAGCGAGTTCGCTTCCTGCAATTATGGATTCAGCAGCCAAACAGTGCTGCTTTAGGAGTGGTGAGCGAGGGACGTATTGTTGGTTATGGAGTCATCCGACAAAGCCATACTGGTTTTCGCATTGGACCTTTATTTGCAAATAAAGGACAGATTGCCGAACAACTCTTACTTGCTTTGCTTGCTAAGGCAACCGATGCTCCCGTGTTTCTGGATGTGCCGGATGCCAATCCAGAAGCGATCGCTCTAGCTCAACGTTACGGAATGAAGCCTGTCTCTGAAGTAGCTAGAATGTACACCAGAGAAATTCCTAAGTTGCCCATAAACCGTGTATTTGCAGTCACAAGCCTGGAAGTTGGTTAGGTGCAAATCCCTGTTTGAAAAAATCTCATCTTAGTTTATTTCTGTACGCGGGTTTGTTACACAGTGTGTGGTAACAAGCTTGACAAACACTTGCTTTCAGGGCGTACTCCCACAGCTGACGATGCTATAGCTTCATGGTTCCTACAACAGT
Source organism: Tolypothrix bouteillei VB521301 (assembly GCF_000760695.4). Classification (GTDB taxonomy): domain Bacteria; phylum Cyanobacteriota; class Cyanobacteriia; order Cyanobacteriales; family Nostocaceae; genus Scytonema; species Scytonema bouteillei_A. The sequence continues at coordinate 8,867,406 of NZ_JHEG04000001.1, forward strand.
CGGGTGCGAAATGAGAGTTGGAATCAATGGCAGAAAAACCCAAATAAAACCTGTTACTCTATGATGAAGAATGGGCTTTTGCAGAACTAGAACGGAGAACACCACAATGTTACTAAAAGGTTCTTGCCATTGTGGAGCGGTACGCCTCAACGTCAAAAGCTACCATCCCTATCCATTCATGCGTTGCTACTGCTCTATTTGCCGTAAAACAGCAGGGGAGGGTAGCTATGCTATCAACATCGTTGGTGACAATACGACATTACAGGTTGAGGGTGAGGAGAACATCCCCATTGAAAACACGCCCTAGGGGAGAAAGAGGAGACTATAGTGTGCTAAGTATAAAATTTACCACTAATTTCCTGTAAAATTTTCGTTACATACTTGGAAATTTTTCCTGCCCACTTACTTAGGTTCAGAGAATGACCGCTAATCCAACAATGGTGTTTGGATTGCGAAACAGATACTGCTCAGAAGCAGAGGCATGATTTGCTCTGCCATGTATTCTGTAGAATAACCGTTCGGGTTACGACTCCATTGAAGACTCGCGCCGAAAATGGCCCAACTCAAGATGGTGGCAAGCGTCTCTACAGAAACTCCCTGCATTTTTTCTCCCGAAAACGCCTGTTGGAGCCATGACAGAATGAAGGCGTAGAGTTCACCCTGGACAGTGGCCTCGACAAGTGGATGAGACTCACGATTTGGTCCACGACACTGACTGAGAGCACTTCTCAGCACTTCAGCTACTGTTTGGATGAGCAGGCGCAAATTACTCCTGTTGAAGGGGCAGGATGCTTGGAGTTTCTTGAACAATGCCTGCTGAATTGCGTCACGCATGGCTGCCTCGATCAGTGCGGATTTGTCTTCAAAATGGGCATAGAATGTCGCTCGGTTCACACTTGCCCGCTCTGTAATCTTTCGCACAGTAATATCGCGCAAGTTTTGCTCTGCCGCAAGCTCGACAAGCGCCTCTAATAACAGTTGGCGTGTGCGCTTTACGCGAGGATCATTTTCATTACTGGCTGCCGTACCCATATGCTTTTTCTCCGCTTTTCCCACCCTGACTTGTGAACGCAATCATGCTGTGAACATCGCACTCTTGCGTCAACAATTTTGCATATCTGTTGCCTAAACAACATCGATTATTTTTTGCTGGTTACTTTTTTTCACTTTTGTACCTATCATTCTACACAACAACCGTTGCTTAAGCGATATTGTTCGATCAAAAGAAGGGTAAAAGTAAAATGGCTAATCTGCATGATTTGATTCTTGTTACAGGTGCAACGGGCACTCAAGGTGGCGCAACGCTCGCCCAGTTGTTGGCCCGTGGACACCGAGTGCGTGCCTTAACACGAAACCCTGAGGGGGAGCGAGCCAGAGCGCTGAGTGAAATGGGAGCGGAAGTGTTTCGCGGCGATTACGACGACCCCGCGTCTATAGAAACGGCCTTGCGCGGCGTTAGCGGGGTGTTCTCCGTTCAAGTACCAAGCATGGAAGGCAACGATATAGAAAGTCGGCACGGTGCCTTGCTGGTGGAAGCTGCGAAGCGGGCTGGCGTCCGGCACTTTGTCCACGCATCCGTATCCGGGACGGACTTATACAAGTCCATGCCTCCTGGGACAGAGAGTTTGTGGGACAAGCCTTACTGGGACAGCAAGCTGATACTTGAAGAGACAGTGCGTGCGGCGAATTTTCCCACCTCCACGTTCTTGAGAGCCGCGTTCTTGATGGAGAACTACGTCGCGCCGAAAGTCGGTTTCGCCTTCCCCGAATTCCACCAGGGCGAAATAGTGATAGCTATGGACATGGACACGAAGCTCGCGCACGTCGCTGCCCAAGACATGGGCGCATTCGCCGTCGCCGCGTTCGAGAATCCCGACCGCTTCAACGGCAAGAGCCTGGAACTAGCGGGCGATAAGTGTACCATACCTGAAGTTGCGGCCGTTTTGAGCCGCGTGACCGGGCACAAAGTGTCCGCAATCTGCTTGACACCGTTGGAGGCGAGCGCACGCGGCAAATACCCTCTAATGGTGCAACACCAAGAGTGGGCGAACAAAATTGGATACCCTGTTTCTATTGAGGAACTCCGTGGCTACGGTGTGCCGCTCACGGACTTTCCTACTTGGGCAGAGGCTAACAAAGACGCGATTAAGCTAAACTTACGCCCAATCGAAAAGAGCTAACTCTTCTCCAGAGCAACTTTTAAGGTTTTTTGAATCGTTCGTACTGGGTACAATTTGCCAAAGGGGCAAGCGTCACGCGAACTTGAGACGTTGCCCCCCAGTTGTTTAATTTACCACGAACCTATCCCACTAAAAAAATCAATCATTGCGGGCGTGTTCAAACTCATAAATATAGAAGAGTCGGCTAAATCGCTTGAGCTGGTATCCTACGATAGCAAATAGAATTGCACTTCCAATTGCCCACCAGAAAGCTGTAGGAGGGATAGTCGTTAGAATCGAGCCGCTTGTTTGCTGGAAATTTGCGAGCGCAACTTTCACAGCCATAGCCCGTGCATCCACAATAACTCCCACAAGCAAACACACAGCAGCAGCTATATAAGCCAACACAGACAGACGATTGAAATTCTTCAGAGCATCCTGGCAAACCTGACAGTGTTGAGTATGGGTTGTCCACACATCAAAAAGCTTCTGCTTGTCCTCCTCTTTTGAAGGAAGTGAATCTTGCGACATCCAAGGAACGCCACCGCCAGCTCTTGTTTCCAGCCACTGGCGAAACGTAATTACCATTTTGTCTTGGGGATTCGGAGTATAAACTGCATTGAGCCATTTGTCCTTGCGCCGATCCAGAATCTTCTGTTGATAGTGAAGGAACACCAAATCTTGATGTAAGAATAAAGAAGACAAAACGTGAATTAACCAAATTGGCATGGGTAGACCAAAAAAACCCAATCCCTTTGGCTTTTGCCCTGCGTCGTTCTTCACTAACACTTGGCATCCCATATGACGGCACCATCCCGGACGAGTCGGGGTAGCATACAATGCCAGTATGAGTTTTCCACCATCTGTATTGCTTGAGACAATTCTCATGTGACATGGCGGTTGAAAGTCATGAACGGCTTGTTCAATATTAGGGGCTGTTGGTGTAATTTCAAAAGAAAACCCTTCTTGGGTAGACACATTCCGTACTATATTCATGTCATAGTACTTGGCATCCTTGTAGCGACTGCCGATAATTCCGTGGTGAGAGACAGGGACATGAGCGGGATCTGCCACATTCTCCATAAAAAAGTCCCATCCATAGGGAAGATCGCGTACATTCCAAGATAGCTGCACTACTTTATCGGAGCCATTCTCAAGCTCTGGTATAATTCGTGGCGACCTCAATTGACTTTCCTGTTCTGCTTGTGAACCTGACTCTGACCATACCCACAGCAAACCTTGGCATTCTTGAGTGGGATAAGCGACAGCGCACGACCTCAAATTTGAGCGATGCTTTGCCTCAGTTTGCTTATTCTGTGATTGAGGAATGTGGACGCAATTCCCTTGAGAATCAAAACGCCAAGCGTGATACGCGCACAAAAGCGTTCCATCAGATTCAACACGACCTTCTGAAAGTGGAACCAATCGATGGGGACAACAATCTTCAAAGCAGCGCCATTTATTAGTCCCATCACGCCACACGACAATATCTTTTCCTAGTAACTGCATTGCGTGAGGGCGAGAGGGATCTAGGAAATCTACAACGGCTACTGGATACCATTGTTTGGTCCACTGGAATACTTCTTCTTGCTGTTGAAATTGTTCCACAGCATCACGCATATTCTCTTGCAGACTTGTCTCAGTAGCCACACTTACTCCTTTTTTTGATAAGGCAAGTTCTTTTAATAAATTTTAACATGATATCCATAGAGAAGATCGCCCAATACAAAGTATCCAAAGTTCTTGCATTGCGGAGGTCAGCGACATAACTTTATGGCACCTCACTTGATGAACGCTGCATCTTAGTTTGAATAAAGAAGTGAAAACTGTTACTTTTGTGCTGGCTTCGGGAACTCTAGCAATATAGTTCATGTAACAGTAGTCTAAGTAGTACATTATACATAAAAAGCGTTAATAAACCAATTTTAGTTTCAGGGTTTTCACTGGTTTAACACGCTAAGTATGGCAGTAACTACTGTGCCTGAATTGTGTTGCAAACGCCATTTAAGGTTTTGAGAATCGGCATATGGATAAATCCATTATTCAATTGGTTGATGAGTTACCCACTGACAACATTACTGTCAAAGTGTTAAAGGCTCTAGATTATGTAGCACCAGGTCAGTGGAATAATTTGGTAGGGTTTGACAATACTATCCGTGTTATTACTGGAGAAACCAACCCACAAGTTATTCAGCGAATTCGCGATCGCGCTGTTGTTTTATACCACGAACCTCAACAAGGTTACCAAGCTGCTATCAAACTTTATCAAACGATTGATAGTGCAGATACAGCTATGGCAACTGCTGCTTTAGCCAACAAAGTTGGTGAAAAAATCGGTTTTCTTTCCTTTTTAAGCAAAATTACACCAAAAGCTGACTTCACGCAAACAATTGATTTAGTCCTGAAAGTAGCTGTCGAAATTATTGCATTCTCCAAACTCAATGGTATTCCCCAACCCAATCCACAAGAGTTTGTCAATTCCCTCACAAATAACTATCAAGATGCATCGCTGATGCGGATGGTTGCTTTAGTTTGTCTGGATGGAGTTTTGCCCTTAGGTCCTGACTTTCTCAGCAAGATACACGAAGTTATAAGTGGTACAAATACCGACGCGATCGCTCAAAATCCTCTCTTCTCAACCATCAACAACTTTCTACCAGGCAACAATCCTTCTGATAAAGTTGGTTTTATCACTCAGGGTTTCAACTCCGTGCAAGGCTGGATGAATAACTTAGTATCGAAAACTGGTGTAACTCCTCAATCCATTTTCAGTCATCTGGGGAATTTTATTCAGATGGCGGATGATAATTTAGACTTTGTCGCAGCATTCCTAGATCAAACTACAAATTATTACGAGCATACAGGAATTCAAACTGTGGCTCGCCGTCTGATTTTACAAGCTCATACTTTAGTCAAACAAGAAGTTCAAGACCAACAGCCAACATCTCGAGCTATGAAAACTGATACCAATCAATATGCATTGGGAACACAAGTAGAGGTTTGGGATAGTGATGAAGAGGAATGGTATGAAGCAACTGTTGAACAAGTGAAAGGTAACAGCTACTTTATTCAGTATACTGGCTATGATTCCTCTTATAACGAATGGGTTGAAGAAGATGATATGCGGACACGCGACTCATTGGGTGACAGTGAATATAGATTGGGTCAAAAGGTAAAAGTTTGGGATAGTGATGAAGAGGAATGGTATTCTGCAACGATAGGTAAAATCAAAGGTCAGCAATATTTTGTGCATTACATCGGTTATGACTCATCCTATGATGAATGGGTTGAAGAGGACGAGGTTTGTTAAAAAGGTAAAGAAATCCCAGTTTTAGGGTTGCAAGACATTGCCACCCTACAAACAGTATGGTTGAGTAAACATCAAAATGGTGTTTTTGCCTCCAAGTACAAAGCTTTTCCCAGCTGCGGATGCTGGAAGCGAAGTTCTCTAGCGTGCAAATGTAAGCAACTGGCTTCAATACAACATCCATAAAGACGATCGCCCAATATCGGTATCCCAAGTCCTCTTGTATCAGCAGCGTGAACTCTCAATTGATGAGTTCGCCCTGTCAGCGGTATAAATTCCACGCGAGTGTAGTTTCCTTCTTTCGATATCACCTGAAAGTGAGTCACGCTTGCTTTTCCATACTGCCAATTGACTTCCTGATACGGGCGATTTTCAGGATTTCCCCACAAAGGCAGTTCTATAACACCCCTCTCCGTGCTTGGAGAACCAGCAAGCACGGCTTCATAAACTTTATGAACTTGTCTTTGCTGGAATTGCTGACTGAGTTGCCGATAAGTTTGCCCATTGCGAGCTAACAAAAGAATACCAGAAGTGTCTTGGTCTAAGCGATGTACGGCAATCAGTTGTTCGCCATTGGGTAACAAATGACGCAAACGACTGAGAACACTGTCTTGGCGATCGCGATAACGTCCTGGAACTGATAATAAACCTGCGGGTTTATTGACAGCAATCAACCACTCGTCTTCATAAACAAGGGGTAGTATTTCCTCTTGTGGAAGGTACAAAGATGACCCTGTTTTGTCTGCATTTTCCTGTGGCAATCCTGAAAGCAAAAACCCCATTAATGACTGACATCGTTCCGCACAAGCCCCATAAAATTCTCCTTGGATTTTCTCTCGATCGTGAGAAGATATTCCCCACCAAAACTCTGCCATTGCCAATGGTTTTAACCCTTGTTTTGCCGCATAATGAAGTAGTTTTGGAGCACAACAATCTCCTGTTCCGGTGGGCATAGAACCTTTTGGCATCAATTGCTGTAATGAAGAAGATTGTCCTAAAAAATTCATAACAGAATAAGCAGCATGCATCTGAGCTTGAAGTTGACGGGACAGTTCTTTCCGCAACCGTTTTAATTCGCGCATTTGCCCATCTGCAGTCTCAATCGCTTGTTTGAGCGATCGCAATGTCTCATCTCGTTGGCGTTTAAATTTGCGTCGCTCAATTCCATCCTGACGGCTTTCTTCATCGAGGTGTTCGAGGGCTGCAATCAGTGATTCTCCTGTTAGCGTCTCACAACATATCAAACGTTTTTCGTGTCGTTGCTGCTTCCTGTTTTGATGGCGATCGCTCATTTCTTGCAAGCGTAACTCAAACTCATGCGACAAAATTTCGTATTGCTGACGTTCTGGAAGTTGCTCGAGGGAGATAAGTTTTTGCTTAATATTTTCCAATTCAGCGAGTGTACGGGCTTCGTCTAAAGCAATTTGTTCTCGCCCAGGAATCGGTGGAACCCACCCCTCCACTATACCGCTACCGTTGAGCAGCCCGGAGAAAGCTTTTAGTATCCCTTGTTCGCCTGAAGGTAGTTCCACTAGCAAGACTCCATACATCTTACCCTCACGAGAATAACGCTCGTCAGTAGCAAGATGTCTCATTAAACCATATGCGATCGCTTCTACGAGAGGAGTGCGCGGAAGTCTCAGTATTTCACCGTTTTGAGGACAGCGCCCTTCATAGTAATAGGTAGGAATAGAGTTTGCTGGAGTGCGATAAGCCGAAGGCTGAACGGCTGAAGCCGCATCGCTTTCAAGAAAATCTGAAAGTGGGTGAAGAACTACCATAAACAGGATAAAGGATGAGTTCAAAATTCCTCAATTTCTGTTAGTCCGCCTGCGTGGACTTCGTTTGTATAGTAGCGAATTCTATTCGCCCATTACGTCCTTTGTTCTTTACCCAAGCAGCCATGGATCGGGACCACCAATCTCTACTTTTGCCTCACTCTTTCCACTGCAGTATCAGCATTTACCAAACCGCGACCGAAAAAATACTCCTGTGCTGACACGGGTTTTGCCTTAGCAAAAATCCCTGAAGGGCGGGAAACTGGAGCATATATAACAGTGCCAAAAGCCGGAGTGAAGGTAATTTTGATTTTATAATTGGTTCACCTCCTATTGAAGATGATTTTTGATAAGCCTCAGGGCGTGAAAATCAACTTATAATGAAAGATACACAGATGTGGTTGAAAAAATACGAATGACTTTGCAAGAATTGCAAGAGCAGGCATTGCAGTTACCAATTAGCGAGCGCTGGTATTTAGTTCAGTCGGTGTCTGGTAATATTAATCCTATGTCTCAACAAAAAAAGGCTGTCATTCTCTAAAACTTTATCCTAAATTGGGTCGTCTCTACCAATTCCCAATTCCTTGAGCTTGGTTTTCACATCCTCCCACTGAGTCCCACAATAGTAATATTTTTTATCCAGTATATTGGCGATATAGTAACCCTGCTTACCACCATTGATGCGGAAAAGCGCGAGTGCTACTTTTTTCATCGAAGTACCAAAGGCTGCAAATTCGTCTTCAGGAGACAAATTTGGGGCATTGAATAAGTTTAGAAATGGCTCACCATGTTTAAATGCCCAACCATTACCTCTACGCTGAATAATTTGATAGTACACAGGACAAACGACTGTAGTGCTGGAATCTGCCATAATTAAATTAGTTTTTATTTTGAGTAAAGCCCCTAGCGGGCTACTAGGGGCTACTAACTATGTGTTAGTTATTGACGTTGTTTTGTTCACCTGGTTCATCAGCGATGTCTTCGAGGTCTTGCTCAACAACCTCTGGATCGACAAGGTAAGTTTCCCTTGATACTTCGTCTCGCTTTTTCCAAACTCCTTGGAAAAGACGGATAAAGACTTTAACAGGATTCCAAAAACCTTGATGACCGTTACCGTTTTGATTCAATAAATCACCTCCTTTAATTAGGTAAATGGGGACACAATTGTCCCCTAATTTATTTTAAATTGCTTTTACAGCAGTTTTTATGAATAAATTTAACTACTTTTAGAGATAACAGATGATTTATTACTGAGGATTAAGATAATTTCTCCGTTGGCAATCGCATCTAATAGTTGTCCGGTAGAACATTCATTATCGTATTATATATAACCCAGATTTTGTGCGATTTCTTTTAGCTTTTCTCCCGTACCCTGGGCTACTCGTGCATGGAGATTTGTGCGATCGAGTTTCTTTCTTCCTGCCATAACTGTTAACCATGAAATCACAAAACTGGTTTACATTTATAAGATAGCAAAAGGTATTAACATTGCGGTGCTGCCAACCCCGAAAACGCTTCGATAGAATAGGCATACTGTTTTTTAGTCAGGAGATCGACACCATGCCCAAAGTTTTAGATCCAAACGAACCATACACCTTCAGCAAGTATTTTGATTTGCCTTACTCACCTGAGGATATTTTGGCAGATTTGGGCTGTGCGATCGCGCAGCACATCATGTAGTGGAATATTTACCACTGCATTGAGTCCCGCAGGATGTGGAGTTTGTATCACGGACGATTATTGGGATCTTGCTGTCTAGAAACAAAGAAGATGCAGTCTTGAGGCGAAATTAGAGATCCGATCTGCCTTTCTTCGATAAATAATTCTTCATTATGACTATTAATGTAATCTTTGATATGGAAACCCGAGATCCGGATGATATGTTTGCTTTGTGCTTTCTTGGTTCTCATCCAAATGTCGCCTTACAAGCTGTCACAATAAATCCAGGAACAAAAGCGCAAGTAGGAGTTATCCGTCACATTCTGCATCTTCTCAACAAGCATGATGTTCCAGTCGGTGCGCGTAATTCAGATTCTATGAAAGATGTCGTTTCAGAATTTCATTACGAGTTTCTTGGAATTATTCCACCCAAGGAACCAGATGATTTTGCTCACAATCTTATAGCGACTACTATTAATTTATATCCAGATGTCGTGCTACTCACGGGCGCACCATTACACAATTTAAGGCTCTTACTGAAAAATTTTCCTTTAATAACAATAAAACGCTGGGTAGGACAAGGTGGATTTGCGGGAGATAGTATTGTACCACCTCAATTGCGTCTACCGAAATTTAATGGACTCGAAACTTGTCTGACATTTAACTTCAATGGCGATCCAAAAGCAGCTTTAGCTTTGCTCTCTTCAGCGCGGGTTATGACTAGAGATATTGTCTCAAAAAATGTTTGTCACGGAGTTATTTATCATCAAGAATTTCATGAGCGTATGAAACCATTTCGGAATAATTCTATCGGTCTCAATCTCATTTATAATGGTATGGAATTATACCTCAAACGCCGACCTGAGGGAAAAATGTTTCACGACCCTCTAGCAGCTTGTATTACTCTAAATAGGAATATAGCACAATTTCAAGAAGTAGAGATATACCGAAAGGGTGGAGAATGGGGAGCGAACCTTGCTAAGAACACTAATACATTTATTACTATCACCATCGACCACAACCAGTTTTTTCAGACATTGACACAGTCATGAAGTCATTAGGGAATTCAAGGGAGGGGTTTATGCTTTTTTGGTTTAATCAATCTAAAAAACGGGATAAATTTTTACAGCGTCCGGATATGAGTGATGAAGAATTTCTTCATGGGATACAATTATCTAGTGAGGCTGCAAGAAAAACAGTAAAATGTTGCAGAACAGAATTAAGCAAGAGTTTTCGACTCTCTCCTGAAAAGCTGTATCCAGATGATAAATTTCGAGACATCATAAGTTTGCCAACTCCTGAATGGGATATGATGGATCTCTTATTCCCGCTTGAAGAAGCTTTAGGGATTGGAATTGATGAAGAACAAGTTCCCGATTGGACTGGTAAAACTGTAACGTTGGGTGGATGGATTGTAGACTTTCTTTCGAGACCTGCTACTACGATCGCTATTAAAGAATGTGGCGATAATTAAAGCTGTTGTCATAATTTCTGTATCACTCATCTGGCAACGAATATTTTCTCCACAATCATTAATAATCAAATCTAATTTAAATCCATAGTGCCAATAGTTAACATCTGAGCGTTTGTTATTTGGACTGGCGCTCTAAGCTCGCTGATGTTTATCATGAGTGCTTATAAAGTCAAGGTCAGTAAGAGAGCAGTATTGAGATTTTTCCGAGATGTCTAATAAAGTGATATGGACTTACCTATTGTTTACCATCCCGATTATGTTGCCCCATTACCTGATGGTCATCGCTTTCCGATGCCCAAGTTTAGGTTACTGTACGAGCTACTAGTAAATGATGGTGTAGCACAAAAAGAACAATTTCATACACCCTCACGTCCACCACAAGAATTTATCGAGTTAGTTCACGCTACGGAGTACGTTAAAGCTTACATCGAAGGTACTTTGGATGCCAAAGCACAACGGCGTATCGGCTTACCGTGGAGCCCAGCACTAGTTAATCGTACCTGTGTGGCAGTAGCCGGTACTATTCTCACTGCTCAACTTGCACTTCAGAATGGTTTGGCTTGCAATACCGCTGGCGGAACTCATCACGCTTTTCCGAGCTACGGATCTGGTTTTTGCATTTTTAACGATTTGGCAATTGCGGCTCGCGTATTGCAAAAACTCGGTCTTGTTCAAAAAATTTTGATTGTAGATCTAGATGTGCATCAAGGAGATGGCACTGCTTTTATTTTTCAAGATGATGATAGCGTGTTTACTTTCTCAATGCATTGTGAAGTCAATTTTCCCGGTACAAAACAGAAAAGCGATTTAGATGTTCCTTTACCAGTAGGAATGGAAGATGATGCTTACTTACAAACATTAGCAAACTATTTATCAGATTTGTTATCTGATGTCAAGCCAGATATTGTATTTTACGACGCCGGTGTCGATCCTCACATAGGTGACTCTTTGGGAAAGTTAGCACTCACAGATACAGGCATTTTTCGGCGTGAAATGCAGGTATTGAGTACTTGCGTTGCAGCCCGGTTCCCTACTGCCTGTGTAATTGGCGGGGGTTATGCTGATGATATGAAATCCCTCGTATGGCGTCACTCCCTCGTGCATCGTGCTGCGAGCGAAGTATATCACTCGATTGGTTAACCGTTAGTTGTTGGTTGTTACCAATCACTAACTCTTTCTTGTTAAGTAACTCAAACGTAAGATGCAGAAATTTCGTTATTCCAGATACAATTTAGAAGTATGGAGAGCCGAGGGGAATAATTAAGGTGCTGTCAAAAGGCTTTGAAGTAGAAATGTACACTGGTACAGCCAATGGTGATATCGTCGGTCTCTCCGATAAGATTGTCACATCTTTAGATGGATTTGTACGCGAGCCAGATAACCGCAATGTAGAGTATACCACAGATCCATCTGAAAGTTATGACCAGTTGTTGTGCGCTTTACTACAGCCTCGTGTAAAGTTGCGAAATTATATCAAGCAATTAGGTGAGTATACCCTCATCCCAGGAAGCTCTTTATCCTTGGGTGATAGTACTCGCTTTTTTCGCTCCGATCCGGCAAATCCCTATCACGATTACATTGAGCAAAGTTACGGAACCAAGGTTGTTACAGCTAGCGTTCATATCAATGTAGGCATTAGCGATTTGGAATTGTTAATGCGGGCGTGCCGAATTATTAGGGTGGAAGCGCCATTGTTCCTGGCTCTTAGTGCTTCATCGCCTTTTATAGATGGCAAAGCAACGGGATATCATTCCACTCGATGGGGCATTTTTCCACAAACACCTGCTTATGTTCCTTTGTTTGAAAGTCACGCCCATCACGTTCAATGGGTGGAAAGCCAGCTAGCAGCAGGAACAATGCAAAATGTTCGTCATCTTTGGATGTCAGTTAGACCAAATGGCGATCGCCGTCCCTATGACTTAAATCGTCTGGAGTTACGAATTTGCGATTTAGTCATAGATCCAGTTGCTTTGCTTGCCATCACGGCTCTTTTAGAAGCACGGTTGTTACAGGTTATTGAAAACCCTCACTTAGATCCTTTAATTCAAAGTGAGTTCTCACCTGAGGAACTTATCTCTGTGTCAATGGCAAATGAAGCCGCAGCTGCTGCTACGAGCCTTGATGCTCAACTCAGGCACTGGCAAGATGGCAGAACTCTCTCAGCTAGAGATTGGATTCATGAAATCTATCAGGATGTATGGCCGATCGCCAAACAACAGGGTTTTGCTTGTTTTCTGTCGCCGTTACAAAAAATTCTCCGAGAAGGTAATGAAGCCCAACAATGGCTTCAACTTTACGCTTTGGGTATTAGCCCAAGACATATTATTTCCCAAGCAATTGATGCAGCTAAAGAACGCGAAATCGAATTAGAAGACAAATTGTGTTCTTCTGTCGCTACTTAGTTAGGGATTGGGGGCTGGGGAATAGGGACAGAGGGGACAAGGGGAAATAAAGTATTTCCAATCCAAAATCCCCCAATCCCCATCAAACAGAATTTCTTCTAACAGTCTTGTTTTTAGATAAATTTTTCGTATATTAAACTTAGCTATACATTTTTTAAAAAATTGTGATATATCTCAGAAGAACCCAAATGGTGTTCGGAAAACATTTCTTGTGAATTTTAAATTTCTAATCACAAGTGTTAAAAAAAAATTATAAAAAAAAACTATAGATGACTTCCGCCTCTAGATAGATTTGAAAAAAATTATACAGTGTTTAATTCGATATATCTATTCCTCCGCAAATGCCACAGGTCGTTTTAGTTAACCCACTGATCCCTCCCAATACGGGGAATATTGCCCGTACTTGTGCTGCCACAGGCACGGAATTGCATTTGGTAGGACCCCTGGGTTTTGAAATCAGCGATCGCTACCTGAAAAGAGCGGGTTTGGACTACTGGCCTTATGTCAAACTCCACTATCACGAGTCTCTGGAAGCTTTTAAAACAGTACATCAGTTGCGAGGTGGTAGATGGCTGGGTTTTAGCGTTCGTGGGAGTTGCAATTATGCTAGCTTTCAATTTCAACCTGATGACTGGTTGCTGTTTGGTAGTGAAACGACTGGGCTAGCGCCTGAAGTTATAGCAGCTTGTAATACTACTCTCTACATTCCCATGAACGAGAAGAATGTCCGTAGCTTAAATCTTTCGGTAAGTGTAGCAGTAGGTTTGTTTGAAGCCCGCCGCCAGCTCGGTTATTTACACTAGAGATGGACAAGTTGTCTGACTGTGAGTGCTAAGGTGAAAAAGGCGAAAAAGCTTCTATTCCAAGCTTTTAAGTAGTGTTGTACGGTTGGTTTATCTACGCCGTGCTCTGATAAAAATTGGTAATAGGATTCTTAAGTAAAGTTGCGGACTTCAAGTTATTAATATTATCTATAGAAAGAAATTACTTAAATAGATTTTGCAGTTGCTTCTAGAGGGATAGTGATGTAAATTATACTTAAATTTATCATTTTTCTAAAAAATTAGGGGCAAATACTTAACTCAAGAGGCAGAGATATATAAGAAATTTGTATATATCTAGGGGTGAAGAACCAGAGAAAAACGATAGCTTTTTGTGAATTTCGGGTGACCCTGCAACGGGGAACAAAAACCTGAAAAGCCAGTCAATGTAGGCATTTGAGTTATGTATTGTTGAGTGTAATTTGATTCTCAAGAAAAATATTTTGCGAGTTAATACGGTTGTTTTTTAGGGAATAATCAACGTAAAGTCGCGTGTGAGGTAGACGGATTGGATGGAAAAACTATGAAGATATCTACAGCAGGGTGTAGTTTTATGTGATAAGTTGCAGCATCTAGTCATAAGAGGTTACAACGGCTACAAAAACAGCCCGACTAAACTCAAACAAAAAACTCTAAAGACAACTGTAAAGAGAAAAACTTATATGGTGTGTGTTTTAAGGTGTGAGGAATGAGACAGACAAGGCAACTCTTAAATTTAAAGTTTTGATATATAGTGTGAACTTGTCTAAATCGGAGAAGCAAGGTAATCTTGCGTAAGTATCTCTGATGTGTGATCTCGATCTATTTTTCGTGGTGATCTAAATCATTGACTAGTATCCAACTGGAAAAAAGGTCAGTTAAGCGCTAGTGATCGTAGGAGGTCGTCTTTGAAACGAGCATTGAAGAAGAAAGAAAAAGCTGAGTTGGAAAATAACCAAAGCGATGATGTTCCGGTGGAACAGGTAAATGCAATTCATCCACGGGGAAACAACCGCCGGGTACAGACAAAAGCTGCGATGATTGGTTTGGCAATCTCCATGGGAGCAACCAGCCTTTTAGTAACTCGACAGAGCGATCGAGCCATAGCAGCAGAGCCGGTCGGAAATCAGAATACAGCCTCAACAATTCCAGCTGCTTCTGACACCGAGGTGAAGTTGGCTCCCGCAACTCAGCAGCAAGTGCAAGCCGTATCATCAGTGAGTCTGCCAGAAAGTCCTGCAGTAGTTGAACCTACAGCAATATCCCAAGTCGCTGAGCTAAGAGCCAAGTGGCAGGGTGTGGCAAAGGTCGCTTCTGTACAGCCAGTGTCTGTACCAGTGGCGGTTTCCAACTCATCTCAAGCTGTAGAGGCGCAGAGCGTTTCCTTGGAAACCACCGTTCAACAACAAACTGTCAAGCGAGAAGAGAGCGTACAAACTCTCTCTAATGCTTCGGGTCTTGTGGGAACTCAAGCTGTGTCAGCACCAACTCAACAAGAAGCAGTGCAGGGAGAAAATGCAGTCGAGCCAGAAGTCAATGCTCAACTGAAGGCGCAGCAAGAATTCGCGCTGAACCAACTACAGCAAAAATCAGACCGTCTCAGAAGAAGTCTCAAGGAGTTGCGGTCAAATCAAACTCAAGAAGCGTTACCAGTTGTCCCTGTAGGGGTACCGCAGGTAACAGTGCTTGAAAACAAGCCACAAATAGAAGCGAGAAACACGGTCACCGAGCCATCAGAGACTGCTAGCAACGCAAACAGAGAAAAGTTGGTTTCAAGGTTAAAGCAGAGGTTGGAAACAACCAAGGTACCAACACAAGTACCAACTGCTGCAGGTGTCAAGCCCTGGGCTAAAGAAGAATCTGCAAGCTACGAAGTCAAGCCAGGAGATACGTTGGCTGAAATTGCTAGCAATTACAACACTTCAGTTTCAGAACTCATTAAGGTTAACAATCTTAACAATCCAAATCAGCTCCGGATTAATCAAAAACTAACAGTTCCTGTTAAAGAAAACAGCAGCACTTCCATTCCAGTAGCGATCGCTCGCCCGCAAACGGCAAATGCGACTCCCCAAAGTCCCGTTGTCCTTGGCAGTAGTGCTCCAGTCTCGCCAGATAGTTTCAGTAACTCAATTACCAACAACAGCAGTGTTACAACTCCGACACCAGTTGTTCCAAACAACTCCACTTGGAAAAACAGACTGACGGCAACAACTGCTGACAAAGCAATTGAGAACAATGCCACTGTTCCTGTCAAGACACCAATCGTCGCTGATGATTCCGTTCGTAAAAATCAAGTTGTACAAGGTAGCGCCAACGGCTTGGTATCGAGCAATAGCAATGTAACCGTCCCAACAGCGGTTATTGCAGACAGTTCGATTAAGACAGAATCAACAACAGAGGGCAAAGCAAATTCTGCTACAAACTCTGAGATAAACTCTTCAGCGGCTTCTTCTTACGGCGTTGGTGGTGATACTCCCGTCCCAACAGTTTTTTCGGAAATGAGAGAAGCCCAAAAATCTCATTCTCCAAGCGCAAGAAAAGTCAAAGACTCTCAACGCCTTCGTAGTTTACAAGCGGAAATCAACAAACTGCGCGAGAAATATCGTGCTCAGCAATCTGGAAACGTTGTCGTCCCAGCAGTAGCTGAAACAGGTAATTCTCCAGTAACAGTGTCTCAATCCAATGACGAGGTTGAAAGCCCCGTACAAATTCAGGTTCCTACGCCAAACAGTGCGTCGTTACAGTTTTCAGCGCCTAGAGTCAATGGTGCAATACCCATTCCAGTACCTAAGCCAATGACTGGTAACGCGAACCGTCAACCGGTTCAACCCACACTTAGCAATCGCAGACCTGCGAACGAGCCTATCAATCCAGAGTTACTGCAAGAGCAACGAGTGGCAACTCCTGCTAGAGGGATGAATGCTTCCGAAATTCTGGGAACGATGCGAGGAACAACCGTTACTCCACAGTTACCACCTTTAGCAGCAGTAGATAGATACCTCCCCAGACCGATTGATGAAAATCTAGCCCCTCCTTCTACTTCTGCCACTGGTTATATGTGGCCAGCTAAAGGTGTTCTTACTTCCGGTTTCGGTCCTCGTTGGGGAAGAATGCACAAGGGCATAGATATTGCTAACGGAGTTGGCACGCCAATTTACGCAGCAGCTGAAGGTGTCGTTGAAAGGGCAGGTTGGAACAATGGTGGTTACGGTTACCTCGTAGACATTCGTCATTCTGATGGCAGCTTGACTCGCTACGGTCATAACAGCCGTATTTTAGTTCAACCCGGTCAAACCATCCAGCAAGGACAACAAATTTCTGCAATGGGTAGCACCGGCTTTAGCACAGGTCCCCACCTGCACTTTGAAGTTCACCCATCAGGTAAAGGAGCAGTGAATCCCATTGCTTTCCTCCCCAGAGAACGCCTGTAATAAAGGGCGGGTTGTAACTCAATGAAAACCTCGCTAACAGAGGGAGTTCGTCTCCCTCTATTACGCTTTTTTGCTAATGGCTAATAGCTAATAGCTAATAGTTATAAGTTCCTAATACCATTAGCCCTATCTCAGGAGCACAGACGCTATGTGCAAGGCACACGCTTCGCGTTGCGAAGCTATGCCCGCCAGGGCTATACGGGTTCACCAGTCCCGGTGGTCGCGGGAAACCCGCCTATGGCACGAAAATGCCACGCTGCGCTATCAGGGCTGGACTCACCATTAGCCATTAACTATTAGCGCAAAAATTAATTGCCCGCGTGGGTAGTCAAGAAAAAATCTATATGTTATATTGAGAAAGCGTAAGGAATGTTAAGGCTCAGTAGCTCAGTTGGTTAGAGCACGGGACTCATAAGCCTGGGGTCGTTGGTTCAAATCCGACCTGAGCCACTTAAGAATTATGAAAGATAAATTATGAATTATGAAACGGAAGGTGAATTCGTGTCTAAAAATTATGCACGGTAAATGGTAAATTAGTATCGAAGAACTCAGATTAGAGTATGCGGATTTGGATAATTCATAATTCATAATTCATAATTCATAATTCAATATGTCTGAGGATCTCGGCAACAGACCAAGCTTGAGCGATCGCACCTCTGGGTTTGTGTGGTTCATCACCATCAAAAATTTCAGAGATAGATCCGATGCACCCCTCATGTAGAAGGTGATTGAGTAAAGGTTGCCAATCAAAGGGTAATGGTTCTTGAGGATAAAAACGCTCCCAAGCACGAATAAAAGGACCGATGAGCCAGCTCCAGACAGTACCTTGGTGATATGCGCGATCGCGCTGTTGGGGATTACCTTGGTATAGACCTACGTACTCGGGGTCGGTAGGAGCAAGAGTACGGAGCCCATAGGGTGTGAGCAATTGCGAACGGGCTACGTCAAGAATTTGGCGTCCCTGCTGTTGCGAAAACGCGCAATGGGCAAGGGATAGCGCTATGACGGAGTTTGGGCGAATTTGACAATTGCGGCGATCGTCTGGCTCAATGGTGTCATACAAGTAACCCAAGCGAGAATTCCAATATTTTTGGAGCGAAGCTTTGACCTGCTGTGCTTGTTGTGCGTAACGCAATGCTTGTTTTGCAAAACGGGGTGAATCTCCAGGCGTCCCATGCTCGCTCAAGATTTCTGCCCACCGACTTGCCCAACATAATGCTGAGTACCACAAGGCATTGATTTCAATCGGTTTACCACGACGGGGAGTTACAGGTTCTCCTGCAATCACAGCATCCATCCAGGTCAGAGCTACATGACGTGCGTACCACCCTACCAGCCAATCTGTAGAATCAATTTGTATGTTGTAGCGAGTTCCTCCAATAAAAGCTTTATAGATCTGTTGTACTATAGGATACTGCTCTGCTAAAAATTGCCAGTCTTGAGTGGCTTCTAAATAAAGCCCCAACGTTTCAATCCACCATAACGCTGCATCAATACTGTTATAAAATGGCTCCCCACCGATATCGGGAAACGCATTGGGAATCAAACCAGCGTGACAGTAACGCCCAAAGGTTTGCAAAAGTCCTTTTGCTAAATTATATCGCTGTGGAACAAGTGCCAAACCGGGTAAAGCAATTAAGGTATCGCGTCCCCAGTCATTGAACCAGTGATATCCAGCAATGACAGTAGGTCCATCAATTGAGGCTCGATAAACGATAAATCGATCGCCAGCTTGCAGGAGTTGTTTCCATATGGGGGACAAGGTATGATTGTCTCCCCCCTCTCCCTCCCATCCAAAAATCTGAGACAGCCGCTCTTGTTCTGCTTCTACAGCTTCTACAAAAGTATCTGAAGTGAGCGTGCCTTGCAATTCGTTTGGAAAACCCACTCGTGCTTCTAATGTGACAGCATCACCGGGTTCGAGACATACGCTCAAGTAACCGGGACTAAAGAGATCTTCTCGATCGCCCAATCCTCTCAGTGTCTCCTCGGGTAAACCGTAATCCCAATACCAAACTGCATCAGCCTGATACTCTCCGCGTGTCCAACGCAACTGCCAAGGTGTGCCAAAACTTCTAGAAATAATCGCTTGCAAGCAAACTTGCTGTTGCCCTAACATTTGAGAAAACTGTAATTCTGGAATGGCTTTTTGCTGGTGGTGAAAATCGCGATCGCTCACAAGCAATCGCAGTCTCAAGGTAGCAGTATCTGTCCCCTCATAACGGTACTGAATCAAAACTCGATGACTTAAATGGGAGTGGGCAATTTCCTCCCCTCGCCTCATCTCCCCCTTTCCCCCTCTAGGAAACCCACAAGGCATAACCAAAAGCCTTGTTATTTGCCAGTCGTCTCCTCCCCAAATCCATTTTGGCACTGGGTTAATCTCAAAGCAGCGCAGGAGTTGGTAACCTTTTGGCTCAATTTGACCGCTACCCCAAAAATTTGTTCCTAGTGCTATAACTTGGTTTGGAAGTTCAAGGCTAGCTTCTAGATGCGACAGTAGGAGGGTACGCCCTGAGGGTGGACTGGTGGCGGCGAACAGCCAGCCGTGATATGTCCGAGTGCGGATATCCGACACGGTTCCGCTGGCAAAACTTCCTAAGCCATTGGTTAACAACCATTCTCTTGTATCTAAATCAATCATTTGCTACTCAAAATCGTTATGACTATGATATAGTCGTAACAGAATGCAATCAAACTGTTAGGGAGGAGTAAGTGAACTGGAGCAATCCAGGGAAAGTCGAAGTCATTGACTGACTGACTCCACCATGACTCAACGTGAAATTGTTGATTTTACGTTACCTGCTCCGGGTTTCGTCTGCTTGCGAGTCATGACGCGGGGGAGGTTAGCCAGCCTCAAGCGTCGGTTAAGGAATATGGCTACTTCACGATAGCGCAATCCCATAACCCATTGACAAGCTTTTAAGCAGTGTTGAGGCAAATAATGCCCCCCTTTGGGAGTGCTCAAATGAGCCAGTGACACTTGTAGTTTGGGGTGGGGCTAATGTCCGATTTCCCTCAAATTACTGTAAATTATCCTAATTTTTGGCTATTGAGTAGCATGACTTTTAATAAAGTCACAAGATATAAAGGATAAAGGGTAGAGGGTCAAGTTAACACTTTATCCTTCATACTTCATACTTTATCCTTCACTCTTTCGGATGTAATTTTAAGGAGATATTTGTAAATGCCTCTTAGTTACCCATCAGAAGGATGCCTCCGTGTAGGTCAACAAGCTCCCGACTTCACAGCAACTGCTGTAGCAGATCAGGAATTTAAGACAATCAAACTTTCTGACTATCGCGGTAAGTACGTCGTACTGTTTTTCTACCCCCTAGACTTTACCTTTGTTTGTCCCACAGAAATTACAGCTTTTAGCGATCGCTACGAGGAATTCAAAAAAATTAACACTGAGATCCTTGGTGTTTCTGTTGATAGCGAGTTTTCTCACCTCGCATGGATTCAAACCGATCGCAAGTCTGGTGGGGTTGGAGACTTAAATTACCCCTTGGTTTCTGACATTAAGAAAGAGATTAGTGCTGCTTATAACGTTCTCGATCCAGCAGCTGGCGTTGCTTTACGCGGTTTGTTCATCATTGATAAAGATGGTGTCATTCAGCACGCGACCATCAATAACCTAGCTTTTGGTCGTAACGTTGATGAAACTTTGCGGACACTGCAAGCTATTCAATACGTCCAATCTCATCCCGATGAAGTTTGCCCTGCAGGTTGGCAACCGGGCGACAAGACAATGGTTCCCGACCCTGTGAAGTCCAAAGTATACTTCTCTGCTGTCTAACAAAAATGTCAAGACGCTTCTCAAAGAGCGTCTCTACATATCTCATAAATGTAAAGACGCGCCATGGTGCGTCTTTACATAAGGTTAATGCACTTTTTGTCTGTCTCAATTCAAATAAATTTTTTACATAAACCGATTTAGAATCATATTGATAATCATTAAGGATACTATCATGATAAACTCAATGAATCTAAACGGATTATTAAACGAGCGCTTTTTTCGGAACTTTCTACCCATACCCGCAACCAACACTTTAGTTGTGGGTCAATTTGTGCCTGATTTTCAACTTCCAGATATTAAGAATGGGGCTGAGGTAAGAATATCAAATTACCGAACTAAGCAACCAGTAATACTTGCGTTTACACGAATTTTTACAGAAAAACATTATTGTCCCTTTTGCTTTCCCCACATCAAAGCCTTAAATGAGAACTATGAAGAATTTCAAAATCGAGGCATAGAACTTTTGCTTATTACCAGTACAGATCGGCAGCAAAGTAAGATAGTCGTCAAAGATTTAGGGTTAAAAATGCCATTGCTGAGTGACCCCAGTTGTCGTGTATTTCAGACCTACGGAGTTGGGCAAGCTTTAGGAGCACCATTACCCGCACAATTTGTATTAGATAAAGAAGGAAAACTCCGCTACAAGCATCTATTTTCATTTCTCGACCATAATGCTAGCGTGGAGAGATTGCTGGAGCAGTGTGCAAGAATGTGATTGCATGCATCCAAGTTCACCTTCGATCTAAAGCTAAAAAATTATTCTATGCTCAAGCTTTATCACAACCCCATATCATTTAACTCTCGCCGAGTCTGGATAGCATTACTGGAGAAAGAGCTTGAATTTGAACTAGTAGAAATCAAACTAGACGGGGATCAATTGCAACCGGAATTTTTAGCAAAGAACCCCTTTCACCACATTCCAGTTTTAGAAGATGATGACTTCACTATAGTGGAATCCCTAGCAATTTTAGATTATCTGGAAGCAAAATATCCCAAACCAACTTTCATCCCTACAGATGCACGAGCCATAGCCACAATGAGGATGGTAGAAATGGTAACTGTCAACGAGTTATTACCTGCCATGACTCCGTTAATTAACAGAGTTATGGGTTTTCCTGGTAGCAACTCTCCAGAAAAGCTCGAACAAGCTAAGCAGAAAGCAGCTACCGTATTTAGATTTTTAGAAGATATTCTAGGTAATGATTTATACTTAGTTAACAGACAATTTACTTTAGCTGATATAGTTGCTGGAACAGTAGTGCCTTTATTTCCCAGTCTTGGTTTTCCCTTAATTTACTATCCAAAACTCAGTTCTTGGGCTGAACGTTTAATGCAACGTCCATCTTGGCAAACGACTCAAGCAAGCCCAGAAGCCATAGAAGCATTCAAAGCTAGGTTCAAAGGGCAGTAACTAGAACTTAATTACACCGGAAGAAACTGAAAGCCCCGTACCTAAAGGTCGGGGGACGCCAGGTGCGATGAAAATTTAAAACCTATTACAGCCGAATGTGCTGAAAATTGGCACGGGGGTTGAAAGTCCGCATAGAGCGGATTTTTTCATAACACTCCTGTTCCTGAGGAGTCATATCTTTAGGAGGTACGATCGCTACTTTAATTAACTGGTCACCCCGTCCACCCCTAGGTTGAGGCCATCCTTTACCACGCAAGCGCAAAGATTGACCAGATCTCACCCCTACAGGAATTTTAACAGTAACCATGCCATCAGGTGTTGGGACTTCAACAGATGCTCCCAAAACAGCTTCATCTGGTGTAATGGGTACTTCACACACCAAATTATCACCTTCAAACTGAAACAAAGAATGGGGTTGAAGTTCTACCTTCAGATATAAATCACCTCGTTGCTGTGTGAAAGGGTTGACTGGTCCCTTACCTCTTACACGCAAACGGCTCCCAGTCTTGGCTCCTGCTGGGATGCGAACATCAATAACCTCATTGCCAAGATTGAGATGTTTTTGCACGCCATGAAATGCTTCAGAGAAATTCAGGGTAATTACCGCCTCACTATCTTGGGTAGCATTGGCAGAACCAACATCTTGAGTTCCAAAATCGCTAAAGTTACCAAAACCGCCAGGTCTGCTTGTAGATGTACTGTAGCTGTAAGCTTGTCTCCCAGCACGAGGACCAGCACTTCCACCAAAGCGTCCTAACAATTCACTGATAAATTCATCAAAGCTGCCATACTGGCTGAAGTCAAAACCGCCCATGTCAACACCGACACCACCAGACGGAAACCCTTCAGATGCTTGTTTCCAGTACTGACCAAATTGGTCATACTTTTTGCGTTTGTCTGAATCTGACAAAACTTCGTAAGCTTCGTTGATTTCCTTAAAACGTGACTCAGCTTGCTTGTTGCCGGGATTTACATCAGGATGGTATTTGCGAGCTAGTTTGCGAAAAGCTTGCTTAATTTCTTCTTGAGTGGCAGTTTTACTAACTCCCAATGTTGCATAGTAGTCTTTGAAATCGGTTGAAGCCATTTACCAGCCTCCTGTAGAAATTCCCATTAAATTTTCTTATACATTTTCTGCCATCAGAAGCGCGATCGCTTATCTCCGGCATTTAATAGATTCTGACTATAAATTAACAAAGATTAAAGAAAATCAAGTGCGGTTTTTGCTCTTACCACAAGTGCAATTCCCGTACTCAAGAGATTTAAACAGAAAATCTTAGTAGCTCGTTGAGTCCTTCCTCCAAACTTGGAGGTGCATCGCGGAGTTGACGGTGCATGCGAAATATGACTTCTTCGGGAACTTGACGCTGACGTTTTTTGTTCCGCGCCAGACACAACCAAACCGGGGTATCTACCCAAATCCCAGTGATGTGAGTAAACCCTATTTCACGGGCTGAAGCGATAACTTCTCGTCGATGGCGTCGCTGAGCATTAGTCGCATCATAGATTGTTATATTATCGCTTAAGACTGTTTCCCGAAATTGCCGCAAAACTTCATGCCAGAGAACCAGCCAAGGTCCTTGAACGGCTTCGCCGCCAAATAATTGCCCCCGGATGGTATCGGTAGAAATGATTTGCATCTGGGGGCAATCTACTAGCAAGTACCTTGCAAAAGTTGATTTACCACTGCCAGGAAGACCTATAAGTAACAGTAGTTTAGTCATTAGTTAGTGGTTAGTAGTCAGTAGTTGATTATTCTACTAACAACTAACAACTAACAACCAACAACTAAATCACTGTTCCATCGGGAATAACAGCATTTTTCAGCACTACAATAATGCCACTACGAATGTAAAAGCCTTGACTTTCTTTCTCAGCTTCTTGGACATTATCTTTGTTGACAATATGTACATCGCAACCAATGCGAGCATTTTTATCAATAATGGCACGACGAATTGTTGTGTTAGTGCCTATTCCTAGAGGAACGGGATTGCGATCGCAATCTGATTGACGTTCGGCAAAAGGTTGATAATAATCGGCTCCCATAATCAAAGTGTCTTGAATAACACACCCTGCTTCAACACGCGATCGCACGCCCAAAACTGAATGTTCAATTCGGCAGTTTTTCAGAATACATCCTTCACTGAGCATGGACTCTACCACTTGGCAGTCCAACATCTTTGTGGGTGGTAAGTAACGAGCACGTGTATAAATTGGTGCGTGTTCGTCATAGAAACTAAAGGGTGGCATGGGTTGCTGAGTCAATGCTAAATTTGCTTCGTAGAACGCTTCAATCGTTCCAATATCTTCCCAGTAACCCTCAAATAAATAAGCTTGAATGTTATGGTTGGATGCTGCTGCAGGAATAATTTCTTTTCCAAAATCTGTCCTTTCTGAGGCTTCTTTCAACAATTTAATCAAAACATCTCTTTTAAAAACGTAAATGCCCATTGAAGCAATGTATGGCTGCTCGCGAGCTTGTTCTGGAGTCAAGCCCAACACAGTTGTATCCACACGCATTTCTGTTTTCGCCTCGCCTTTAGGTTTCTCGCTAAAGCTAACGATCCTGCCAGACCCGTCAATTTTAACCAAACCAAAATCAGAAGCGCGACGGTCATCAATGGGTAGCACCGACAAAGTGATATCAGCCCCTGTATCTCTGTGACGCTGAACAAATTGACGGTAATCCATCCGGTACAAATGATCTCCAGAGAGGATGAGATAGTCTTCTGCGTCCCATTCTTCCATCAACCACAGGTATTGCCGAACAGCATCAGCCGTACCTTGGAACCAGCTAAGGTTTTCTGGTGTTTGCTGCGCCGCTAGAACTTCCACAAAACCTTCAGTAAAGCCAGCAAAGTTGTAAGTACGGGCAATATGACGGTTCAATGAAGCTGAGTTGAATTGTGTCAGAACGTAAATTTTAAATATCTCGGAGTTTATACAATTACTGACAGGGATATCGATGAGACGATATTTCCCCGCCACAGGTACAGCTGGTTTTGCACGTAACTTAGTCAGAGGATAAAGGCGGGTACCTGCACCCCCTCCAAGAATGATAGCTAAAACACTTTTCACGCTAAGTTCTCCCGACGACTGCCTTTCAACTCACTTCTTCAGTTTAGGACTGTCTGTGGCTGCTGATAAGGGGGTGAAGGTAGATTGTTGTATTGCTTCTGACAGAATTCTGAACTATCTCTTTTGTAAGAGGTTAAAGGTTGGGTATCAGGGGCTAAGCTAACCTGATGCCACGTGAAGTTTTTTGATTTAATAAATTTAGGTTCTGAGACAGCTTTATGTACTGCACCCAGGGCTGTTCCGACAAGTCAGAAATAGCATTTGGGGATAAATCCGCTGTGAACACGTCTTTTCCTGGAGTCACATCGGCTACGCCCAAGTTTTTTAACATATCAGATGCATCAGCAGTATCTGCGGCTGCATTTGTGTGAATGAAGACCTTTAAACTTTGTTGTTGCGGGTCTTCAACTTCGTTTAGCCTCATTGTCAGGGCGGTATCTAACTTTTGATAATCCATAACGACCTCAAAGTTTGCCAAAGGAGGACTGTAAGATTTCCAACTTCTTAGAAAAGTCGGAAATCCGACGAACATAACTTTTTAACTAAAACTGTGCTAAGTCCACGCTATCAAACTTTGATAGTACTTGTTACTACCATTCGTCGTACAAAAAGCGAACTACTTAGTTTCTGCCCGATCGTGCTAAAGATTTTCTGTGTTAACCAATCCAAAGCCCCATTTGTTATCAAAACTTCCTGGGGGTTTTCCTGGAATTGAGCTATTTTTTCGCAGTATATCTTTAATGGCAGTTGTATCTAGGTGGGGGTCGCGTTGTAAAAGCAGTGCTATCAGCCCAGTGACAAAGGGTGCTGCCATGCTTGTACCCATCATTGCTACAAACTTGCTGTTAATTATGCTAGTGCGATCGCAGTTAGCGCTAGAAGACAGGGCAGAAACAATCATTGCTCCTGGTGCAGCAACATCAGGCTTTTGGGCATCATTCCTTAGCGGTCCCTCACTGCTAAAATCGGAAATGTCATTCAACTGAAAGCCCATTTCTTGTAATTGGTTATCAATATCAGTATAATTCGCTTTAGTTGTATAGGAAGCTACTGTAATTGCACTGGTCGCGCAACCGGGAGAGCCAATTTTTACAGAATCTACAACGCTGTTGCCAGTAAATAACACGGAGCCATCCAAAGTCCAAAAGTCAACTCGTATATCGTGGGAGGAAGTGTTGTTAAACCGTAACTGCCAATTACCTCCCGGTACGGGTTGGCTAAAATTGCCCTTACCGGAACCCCGAATTTGTACGACTACATTATAGTCACCATTAAAAGGATCTGGCCCTGGTGTCGCTATTTGTACTCGTGCATCTTTAAGAGTGTGTTCTTGAGTGTAATTGCCTTCGGTAATGATGTGTTGGAAAGGAGTCACAAAACCATTGGGGCTGCGGACGGAAACCTCTAACTGACCCTTACTGGAGTACCAGCCATTTAATAACGCGATACTCGTCTGGTTTAATGGAACATTAAAACGCATGGTATGTTGTTTACCCGCAGGTACGATCGCCTGACCGTGAATGTTGTCGTTCCCCTCATTACCCGCCGCACAACAAATGATTCGACCGGGACCAGTTTCAGCATCAATAATTTTTGATAATGAGTCAGTGCCATCGTGAGCATCATAATGCCCACCCAAACTTAAATTAATAACTGCAGGACGTCCCATTTCTCGGGCTACTCGGAAAATATATCGAATTCCATCAGCAATGTGACCTTCATCTAAATCGCTTTTCACAATCACCAATTCTGCCTGTGGTGCTATCCCTCCATAGGTAACATCATGACCAGCTGCGATACCAGTAACATGAGTTCCATGACCGTTTGTATCTTGAGAAACGGTCAGCAGCGAACCCGTTAACTCCGCCCCATATTTACCTTCAGCAACTCCAGGTCCGGACAACACCTGATCCCAAATCCTTAAGATACGTCCTTCAAAAGCAGGGTGTTTTGGATCGATACCAGTGTCTATCACACCGATAATCACTCCCTGACCGCTGAGATTGCTATTTTTCTTGATAAACTCCGGTACCCGTACAGCGCTCTTTGCAATATCCATCCGCAGTTTAAGTTTGCGCGAGGGCTTAATGCGTTGGATGGCAGGATCTTCAGATAGCGCGTCTAAACTGTCTATGGGTAAAAAAGCGGTGCGAACACTTCCTCTATTTTGGTTGACTTCAATGCCGTAGTCTAACAACGAACTGAGATCTGCTTGTTCGTCACAATAAAGAAAAACGACGCTGCGGGTAGGTTTGAGGGTATTTCTAGGGGGAACTATACTCAGCGTTCGTATTTGTGGAGTTAACGCTTCTTGTCCTTCTCGTTGATAATCTTCAAATGCTATCAACAGGCCCGGAGATAGTTTTTCGTGCCTCATCTTACCTCAACTTAAATTTAATCACTGCCAAAGTGTAACAATATAAGCTACTGTAATATTATTGAGAAAATATAATTTTTTGAGTTTCTCCACATTTTACTTGGGTCTATTTATCGTTTTTCCACGTACATACTAAGTCAGCTTTGATAACCTTTTTAAAGACCTAATGACTGAAGGTCGTAGCTGCACAATTCCAGGAAGAGACGCAGAGACTGTGGGACGCTAGTAGCGCTCTGATATTACATATGGGGATTGAACCCCAACTAAAATGAGGCAACTTATAGAAATTGGGGAGCCACTTTGCGGGAGATTTATTCTTCCGCAAACGTAGCGTGTTTTAAACCCTTTGAGGCTGTCGCCTCAGACGCGGGACGTAGCGACTCTCCGCTTCAGGTGTGTCTCTACGCCCCGCGTCTCTTTGATAAATCCCCTCTGGGTTTGCCCTTCTCGCCAGTTACCACAAGTCGGGAAACCCTCCCATAGCACTGAACTTAGCAGTTCCCACACTGCGACTTCGCGGTCAGGTGTGGGGCTTATGCTTGGTTTTAGCTAAAATTTGGATGAAGTATTTACTATTCTTATGTGAGTATATTAATAATTTATTAAGATTACTGACAACAGTTGTTGCAAAATTATTTTTATGGTATTCGCGTCAATGTTTATTCCCCACGGACACTGCTATCTTTGGCAACCAGAGTTAGTGGGATTGCATATTATTTCAGATGGTCTTACGGCAATAGCTTATTACTCTATTCCTGTCACGTTAACTTACATTGTTGAAAAGAGGCGCGACATTCCTTATAACTGGATTTTCCTCTTATTTGGAGCTTTTATTGTTTTATGTGGCACAACCCATATCTTGGAAATTTGGACACTTTGGCATCCCAACTACTGGTTATCTGGCTTCACTAAAGCAATTACTGCCTTGGTTTCCCTGTATACAGCTGTAATGCTAGTCAGATTAGTGCCACAAGCGTTAGTAATTCCCAGTTCTGCTCAATTTGAAGAAGTCAAAAATGAAATAGCGGAACGTCAACGGGTAGAAGCGGAGTTACATAAGGCAAAAGAAACTGCTGAGGCTGCCAATCGTGCCAAAAGTCGGTTTTTGGCTTCTATGAGTCACGAGCTACGCACCCCTCTTAACAGTATATTGGGTTTTACCCAAATTATGCATCGAGATACCTCTTTTTCTCCACAGTACAAGGAGTATATCAATATTATTAATCGTAGCGGTCAGCACTTGCTGGAATTAATCAACGATGTGTTGGAGATGTCGAAGATTGAAGCAGGGAGGGTGAAGCTGAGTATTGCTACTTTCGATCTCTATCGCCTTATAGATACCTTGGAAGAAATGCTGCATCTTAAAGCTGTATCCAAGCAACTAACATTAACTTTTGATTGTGCATCCTCAGTACCGCAGTATATCAGTACAGATGAAAGCAAATTGCGCCAAATTTTACTGAACTTGCTCAGTAATGCCATCAAGTTTACAGAAAGTGGTAGTGTGACGTTACGCGTCAGGTTGGGGACAGGCGACTGGCAACTGGGGACAAGGGGCAATAGGGAACAAATGACCCAGTCAATCCCCAATCGCCCTTCGGGTATCTCCTATGTGCAAGGCACACGCTCCGCGAACAAAGACGCTACGCGAACTCAGTTCCCTAAAGAAGGAAACCCTCCAGAACCATCTTATCAATCCCTTCTTTTTGAAGTGATAGATACAGGTCCCGGTATCGATCCTACAGAAATGAATTTACTGTTTGAAGCTTTTGAACAGACATCTATTGGTAAAAAAACAGCAGAAGGTACGGGATTGGGACTACCTATCAGTCGCTTTTTCGTCAATCTTATGGGTGGTGAGATGACCGTTAGGAGTGTTGTAGGTGACGGGAGCGTATTTGCTTTTAATATTCAGGTTGAAGTACCGCAAATAACACAGGTACAAAATGAATTATTCCAAAAACGGGTAAAGAGCCTTACTCCCAATCACCCAGTTTATAGATTGCTCATTGTGGATGACACTTGGGAACATCGTCAACTCCTAAAATCGCTCCTCAAACCTCTGGGCTTTGAGGTAAGGGAAGCAGAAAACGGTCAACAAGGTATAGAAATCTGGGAAAGTTGGAAACCTCACCTGATTTTTATGGATATGCGAATGCCCATCGTGAATGGTTATGAAGCCACACAACGTATCAAAGCCACCCCTTTAGGACAAGCCACCGTGATTATTGCTCTCACAGCAAATGCATTCAACGATGACCGATCGCTAACCCTATCTGCTGGCTGCGATGATTTTATCCGCAAGCCATTTCAGGAGGAAGAAATTTTTGATAAGCTTGCCAAACACTTAGGTGTCAGCTACGTCTACTTTGATTGTGCCCCTGTTGGTCAAACATCACAGAAACGCTATAACACTTTAAGCTTAAGCAAACAAGATTTAGCGGTGATGCCCGAACAATGGATACAACAGTTATATGAAGCAGCCTCTGGCGGTAGTGATGAACGTGTTTTACAGTTGATAGCTAAAATTCCAACAGAACACGCTACTCTCATCGATACTCTTCAAGAACTGACAAGCGACTTTCACTTTGACGAAATTGTTAAAGCAATAACACAGGAGTAGGAAATCACAATCCCATCCTTATCCAAATTTTCCCATCATCAACTATTGTTTGGTGGATCGGATATCAGATCGTCAACATATTTTCTGAGAATATCTTGCCAATTTGGTATAGTCTTCAGTTTTTCTCTGACTCCCTTCCTGACTTTAAATTGAACGGGGCTTTTATCGTAAGCTTCGCCTTCTTTAGGTTGAAATTTTTGGATCGGCATAGTTTACATATTAATTTAATATCTAGTATACTAGATATCATATTGAATAACTTTCGTCAAATGTCAACGCTCGCTTACTATAAAAGCTAAAACCGCCTAACGACCAATCGGGGCATTTTTGTGGTGTTACATTTATGAAGGTATTAAAAATTGTACCTTAAATTATGCTTTAGAAGTTGGCTTGAGACATAGCCAAGCGACAAAGAAGGTTGCAGCCGTAAATAGTTGCGTTAAATCCAAAGCAGACAGATATCCATCTGAAAACGATGCAATACTGCGATCGGTAATGCCAAAGAGCCAAGAGGAGATGCCAAAAAGCCAAATCCCATTCTTAAAATTCCCCACAAATTGATTGGGGTTAGATGGTTGCTGGTTATTCATAAATTTTCTGTTCCATTTAGTAAAAAATTTGATGGTTGAGAAGACGCACTATTCAACGTGCTCCCCTGTAGGCATTTCTCGGTGTAGTGCTTGCACAAGTTACAAATTTTCTGGGTACTGACTCCTATGGTTAAGCTACTCTTATATTAATAAATATTTAATATGCTTGACAACACTATCAAAAGGTACATCTACTCAATTGTATGCTTGACAACAAAGATTAGCCCCTGTATTTTTTCCTAAAAGTTACCAAACACGGTGCAAAAGCATTTTTAATGCTTTTTTGACAATTTATGTAACAATTATTTATTTTCTAGAATTGAGTTTTCTGTAGAGATCGATACAATCTCAAAAATTCCTGCATCTGTGTAATTTTTGTTACTCTTTTCTGATTGACGCTCGCTGCTTACCGTTAATTCTGTCTTTAGATACTGAGCAACCACGGGTAGAAGTCAGTTAGATGGAAAGAGTGGAGTCATGGCGATATAAAACTATGTCAGCAGTGCAGGAATCAAAATCCCAATCGCGGATTGCAGATCATCACTCGTCTAATGCACGGCAATTGCCAAAAACCGAGCAGGATGATGCAGGGTTTCCCCCCGTTGCAGCAGCAACTGCTTCTCCACGCTTAGGGCTTGTTTGCATAACATTTTCTAAAGATGTTCGTTACCGAACTATAACGCGAACCCGCTACTTAGAACTTCCAGAAAATCAGCGTGAAACTGCTCTTAAGGTCATTTATCGAGAAAACCTACAACGTTTGGATTTTGCATTAACTTTCTGCGTGCGAAACTCAATTCATCTTTACCGCATGCCATCCGGCTTATTCCCCATGAGCGATCTAGAAGATGAAGTTGGTGCAACTGTCTTGCAAAACATGAGTGCAGATTTAGCCAAAATTGGACAAAGGGCAGAAAGAGTCGGCATTAGAATGGTGTTGCATCCAGATCAATATGTAGTCTTAAGTTCCGATTCACCGCAAATCGTGGCATCCAGTATCAAAATTTTAGCTCGTCATGCCCGCACGCTAGATATGCTGGGGTTACCACGTTCTTCTTGGTCGCTGATGAACATTCATGGTGGAAAATCTCAACGTGCAGATCGACTTATAGGGGTGATTTCAGAATTGCCAGAAAATATCAAAAACCGCTTAACTTTGGAAAACGACGAAAACGCATACAGTTCAAGTGAAATATTGGAAGTTTGCCAACAAGCTGGTATTCCACTTGTGTTTGATGCCCACCACCATATTTGTCATGAAAATTTAGAAACATATGACCACCCGAGTGTTGCTGAAATATTTTACGCTGCACGAGCAACTTGGGCTAATCCCAATTGGCAGTTAGTTCATATTTCTAATGGTGAAGAAGCATTCAACGATAGAAAACACAGTGAGTACATCACGGCAATGCCAAGTGTATACAGTGAAGCTCCTTGGATAGAGGTTGAAGCCAAACGCAAGGAAGAAGCGATAGCCCATTTGCGTGCTTGGTGGCTTGTGGGAGAATAATGTTATGTAAAAGCTAGCAAAGTTTGTGTCTCGGCATGGCATAATTGAAAAACTATGGCAATAGCAATCGATTTTGGTACTAGTAACACGGTTATTGCTCGTTGGAACCCCGTTACCCAAAGCCCAGAAACTATCACCCTACCCGGTTTATCGATTCAACAAAGTCTCAATCCTCCTTTGATTCCTAGCTTGGTGTATGTTGAAGATGCTTCAAAGGGGCAAGTTTTAGTAGGGCAACAGGTGCGCGATCGCGGTCTGGATCTGAAAAACGAACCGCGATTTTTCCGCAGTTTCAAGCGCGGTATCGGTGCAGATATTCAAGGATTCTTACCGGAATTAGATGGGCAAATCATTACCTTTGAACAAGTGGGGCAATGGTTTCTTTCTCAAGTGCTTGAACAATTGTCATCCCTCGAAGGAGGGATAGATTCTTTGATGTTAACTGTACCTGTTGATAGCTTTGAAACATACCGTCACTGGTTGGGAAAAGTCTGTGAAGCCCTTCCTGTAGAGCAAGTGCGAATGCTAGATGAACCTACCGCTGCTGCTTTAGGTTATGGCATGACAGACCAAGACATTCTTTTGGTTGTTGACTTTGGCGGTGGAACCTTAGATTTATCAATAGTTCAATTGGATAAAACCGTACAAGCGACTCAAAAGCCTTTAGGATTTATACTGAAGTGGGGTAATAAGTCTTTAGCAGAAGATTCAAAGCAAAAGGTAAAAACGGCTCGTGTCTTGGCAAAAGCCGGACAAAATTTAGGCGGGACAGATATCGACCGTTGGTTGCTGGATTACTTTGCTAAAACTCAAGAAATACCAATCAGCCCTTTAACAACTCGATTGGCGGAAAAGATAAAGATTCAACTCTCAACTCAAACCCAAGCGAGCGAAGTTTATTTCAACGATGAAACGTTTGAGAGTTATGACTTGGAACTCAATCGCGAGATTTTGGAAAATATTCTTCAAGAAAATTCCTTTTTTGAACGACTTGATGAGTCTATGACTTCTTTGTTGCAACAAGCGCGACGCCAAGGAATAGAAGTTTCAGATATCAATGCTGTGTTATTGGTTGGCGGAACAGTACAGTTACCTGTAGTTCAAACATGGGTGAAACAGTATTTTGCTCCAGAAAAAATTCGGTGCGAACGTCCTTTTGAGGCGATCGCCCAAGGAGCTTTACAGCTTGCTCAAGGTGTAGAACTCAAAGATTTTCTCTACCACAGTTATGGTGTTCGCTATTGGGATCGCCGTAATAACCGTCATAACTGGCATCCTATTATTAAGGCTGGACAACCGTATCCAATGGCGCAGCCTGTGGAGTTGGTTTTAGGTGCTTCCGTGGAGAATCAGCCCAGTATTGAGTTGATTATGGGTGAATTAGGTGCAGAAACGGGTGGTACAGAAGTTTATTTTGATGGCGATCGCCTGATTACTCGTCGTCTAAATGGCTCCCAAAGCAGTGTCAAAGCTCTCAACGATAAAGACGGTGCAAGAACTATTGCTCAACTGACACCACCAGGACATCCGGGGAGCGATCGCATCAAAATTCTTTTTTTAGTTGACGAGCAGCGCTTTTTACGGATTACTGTTGAAGATTTGTTAAGCAATGAAATACTTTTGGAAAAACAACTTGTTGCACAATTGAGTTAGTAAGTGGTTGGTGGTTAGTAGTTCATTATACCTTGGATGTGCAATACTTAACCAACCATCCAACTCATTCAACCATAATAATAACCGTTAATTGCCAACCACTAACCACTAACCATTCTGTAATTTCACGTAAAAAACAAATTGAAATTAAGATTTAGTGAAGGAAACCTCTTGTACTTGATAACTTTCCGAGAAATCCATATTTTATAAGAGACATTTAAAACTGTAACAATTTATGGAAATTATAATTATTCAGTACCCCTTATGGAGGGGCTAGCTACTTTTCGCGAATATCTATGCAAGAATTGGTGAGTCGCATATTCCCCAGATATGCGTGGGTTTTTGGAAGCAATACTTGGGATTTACGCAGGTTTTTTTCCTGCTACTTCTGCACGACTACTGGTGTCCCTATAGACGCCCATTTAAATAACCACTTAGCGTGATTGGGTGCTAAATTGACGCATCCGTGACTGACTGGAGTTCCGAATCTACGATGCCAGTATGCTCCATGAATGGCATATCCCCCACTATAGTACATCGTGTGTGGAACATTGGGAACATCATAGTCGCTACCCTTCATCCGGGTTGACTTATACTTGGATTGAATTTTAAAAACACCAGTGCGTGTTGGAGTGGATTTTTTACCCGTCGAAACGACAATTGCGTAGACAGGTTTGTTTCCTTCCCAAGCAACTAACTTTTGTTCTGAAAGCTTAACCTGAATCCAACGCTGCGTGGATTGTTGTAACGTTTGTATTTGCTGTTTGATAACTTGAGATTTTGATTGCGCTAAAACCTCACCTGATGCAGCAACAGAAACATTTAGGGCCAATACTGTACTGGCAAGTAACTTCAAGGGGCGTACCCAAACAGGAGAGATTACACTTTTCATGGCAGACATACTTCCATAGTTGAGTTGGGGAAACGATTGAACTATCTTTTATACTGCCCAGTTTATAGCTGTAACATATCTTTCACCACTCGCCAAAAGACAGGGGACACGTGACACCTTTGAACTCATAGGAATGACCTGCTGTAGTCTCAATGCCATGTTCCTACAGCTACAAGCAACGTTTGCCGAAGAAAGGCAGCTATACAGAAGGATCATTTTTATGATTATGATTTTACAATCTATGTTTTCTAAAAAAGTGTTAGCAGGGTTAGGAATCACCAGTATAGTCTCTATTATGGGTTTAACTTGGGCAAAATTTCCTTTGCAATCAAAAATATCTGTTTCATCAGTTCAACATACACTGAGGACGAATATTTCCGTCACTCTTAAAGGTCATACAGCTTGGATTTATGCAATTGCAATTAGCCCTGATGGCAAGATCTTAGCCAGTGGCAGTTATGACGGTACTATTAAAATTTGGAATTTGCAAGCAGGTACGGGCAAATTACTTTTTACCATCGCCGCTCATGCTGATACCATTAAATCCCTAGCTATTAGTTCTGATGGTACTACCCTCGCTAGTGGTAGCTGGGATAACCAGATTAAGTTATGGAATCTCAAAACCGGCAAAATAATTCGTACTCTCTCAGGTCATTCAGATGATGTTGAATCTGTTACATTTAGCCCGGATGGAAAAACTGTCATCAGTGGCAGTTGGGATAAAACGATCGCATTATGGAATGTAGAAACTGGAAAAGTCATTCGGATCTTGAACCAGAAAGATTTTGTCAGAGCGATCGCCGTCAGCCCTGATGGACAGCTTCTTATAAGCGGTACGGAAAATGGAAAAATTACAATCTGGGAACTTTCAACGGGGAAGTTAAAAACAACCTTGAATTCTCATAATAAATACGTGTCTGCGATCGCCTTTAGCCCGAATGGAAAAACGTTTGCCAGTGTGAGTCAAGACCGGACAATTAAGTTGTGGAGTACTCAAACAGAGACACTGCAACAGACACTCACCGGACATAATAGCGCAATCTTGTCAGTTGCTTTTAACACAGATGGACAGACTCTTGCAACTAGTGGCTATGACCGGAACATTAGGTTGTGGAATGTCCAAACCGGACAGATATCAAATACCCTCACAGGACATGAGAAAGCAGTCTGGTCTGTTGTTTTTCGTCCCAAAACCAAAATGCTTGTCAGTGCTAGTGCGGATGAAACTGTTAGAATTTGGCAATTTCCACTAGTACAAGAAAGTAGACACAAAGCAGAAAGCAGAAAAAGTTTTTGACCGAGTTACCTCTAGCTGTTAAATAGTCATTGCAGTTTCAACATCCGCTGCAATTTTTTCTTTGACTCGTAGAAACTCCTGACCCAACTTAACCAGTTGTTCTTCTTTCATACACTTTCGGACAGCACTAAAGATTTCGCTTTCTTCCTCTTCTACGTGGTGCTGAACTGCTTCTTTAAGTTTATTTATTTTTACGTTGAACTCTGAATCTGTTGGTTTAAGATTCTTAATTTTCTCTAAAAGCAAATTGGCTTCTTCATGTTCTTCTTCAGCTTCTTGAATATACTTCCTCGTTTCTTGATATTCCTGCATTGCGGGATAAAAAACAATTTCCTCAGTTCTGGTATGTAAGTTCAGCGCTTTGTAGATTTGATTGAAATAATTATATATTTCAATCTTTTCAGCTTGCTCTACTTTAGCAAAAAGCTGTTCTATCTGACGGTGTTCTATTTCAATTAATGCAAGAATATCCTTTGTTTTGGCTTGGGTCATGATATCTTACTCCTAATCAATCAATAAAAATGAAAATTGTGACGAGCTTAACCATTTTTAGATTTTTACGAACTTGCAATTATTCAACCTCTTTCTGACGGTAGACGATTGCAAAAAGCTACGGAGCAAGAAGAACATCTCAGAGGTTATATGAGTCTCTAAGAGGAGTCTCCAACAGAGGAATCAACCTTTTTATACAGCTTATTGATAAGCCGAAAGTTAGATGCAGTTTTTTGATGGTGAAGGAAACTAGAGAATGAATAGACATTAACTATAACTGCAATAACAAACCATGACAACTAACAAAACCACAAATTCTAACAACACAATATCTCAATCCGAAGGGCAAAATAAAGAAGCTCTCAATCAAAAAACATCCGTACAATTTGTAACAAGTGCTACAATAGGAGTATTGGTCATTATCCTTCTTGCAGCAAGTGCTTACTTCGGTATTATCAAGTTTTAATTCTGGTATCAAGAAGAGTAGAAGGAACCGCCTATATAGAGTTCGGTTAGGCTCACTGAGACACTGTCAAGAAACTGCTAAATTAGTTTGTAGAAGTACACATAACTATGTAAATTGCAGGTTTCTACCATGAATAATCTGTCAGACCTTAACCCAGAATATTTTGGTAGTGAAGTGTCAAATGGAAACTTGTTGTGGCAATACGTTCAATCTATGAGCCCGGAAACCATTGCCCAACTTTCTAAACCTTCATCTCCCGAAGTGCTTCAAGCAATGGAACGCACGATTATCACTATGTTGGGAGGTTTGCCTTCAGAACACTTCAATGTCACTATTACAACGAGTCGCGATAACCTTGGAAAGCTTCTTGCGGCTGCAATGATGAACGGTTACTTTCTACGTAACGCTGAAAATCGTATGGTCTTTGAAAAGGCTTTACAAACCGCAGATGCTCGCTCAGAAGACTAGGAAGCAATTTTTGTGGGTTATTCAACGGGGGTGGAAACGACTCCCGAATTTTTTTTTAAGGGGTTCGTTAAAGTACGGTTAGCAACTGCTTGCAACCATAATAAAGACGCGCCATAGCGCGTCTCGACATTTACGAAATTTACTAACTTTTCTTCACATCGCGAGCCATGTTAAGAAAGTAATCCATCTGAGGATTGGGGCGACGAGGACGAATTTTGGTTTGTGTTTCGTTTATTTGTGCGGGTTTGGATTCTTCTATTTTTGATTGCTCGCTCGTACTGCGTTTTATCCCCTGTGCTGTATCGGGTTCTAAGAAATATTGAGAATTGGAAAATCCGAACAGCCTAGCAAAAAAATTCTTGATGCTGCTAAAGAAGTTCAAGAGACTTCTCAGAAGAAATCCGAAAAAGGCTTCAAAGCGAATAAAGGTATTTTGAAAGATTTGTATTAAACGTGACATGGTAGCGACCCTATAGCTACTATGTCATTATTATAGCTAATTGCTAATGGCTGATGGAAGATTGGCTATTGACAGAAACATTAGGAACGCAGTTGTGCTACTAACGCTGCTGGATTCCAATAAGCACGAGTTGTTTGAATTTTGCCAGCTTCATTAACTTCAAACACTGTGATACCTTCAAAAGTGACTGACTTACCACTCTTTGCGACTCCTTGCATAGTCCATTTAACAGCTGCTTCATTTCCTGCAATAAAAATGTGCTCTGTTTTTGCTTCTAGCTTTTCAAAGGTTGCTCGCAACTGTCCAATAAAATCTCGAAACCCTTCACGGATTTTTGTTGGTGGATGTCCGACTGGATCGTAACTTACAGCATCCTCTGTAAAGTTCTCTATCCAGCTTTCTGGGTTCATCTCTGCAAAATTAACAAAATAGGAAGATATAACGGCTTCGATAGTCATTAGAAACAGAAAAAATACTTTCATTATTAAAAATAACAGGAAAACCTCCGATACATAAATTTTAATGTTAACTATTTATTATAGTTAAAGCTTTCACTAATAATAATTGCTGTTTGTAATTGCTTTTCAGTACTGAAGCATAACTACAATCTCATTTTTAAGCATCTATTTGATAAATCAAATGCAGTGAGGTGGTAACACACCGCCATATAAGACTTTTGGGTAGCATTGCCACCCTTACTAAAGGCAGCTACAAATTCATTGATACTAAATAAGTTTTATTAAAAACTTATTTATGCAGTCTGCAAATTTATTAAAGTATTGATGTTCTTGTAAGTGCAGTTGCCGATTGCAAGTTTAACATAAGTAAGTCGGTGCAAGTTATCCTAATTTGTCATAAAATTGTGTTCTTTTACTGACTTACGGAGTGATAAAATTGGGAGTATTCCGTGTTGGCAAATTGCCGTCAGAATACAGTTAGGGGGCTATACAAGCTCAGTCGATGCAGTTGGGGTTTATTTGTAAGGATGCGATTGCGAATATCGCAAGCGTATTTTTTCTTTTTGAGTGTTCAACCACTTTTTTAAAGTAGGATTCAGTGAATCAAAGGGGAAGAAAAAATGTCAAAAACCCTCATGAAAGACATTGTGGTGATTTTACCTGGGATTACGGGGAGTGTTCTTCAAAAAGATGGTAAAGATATATGGGCAGTTTCAAACCAATCTCTATGGCAAGCTTTAACTAGTTTGGGAGATTCTTTTCAAAATTTAAAGTTAAATGGTGACGATCCTTATGCGGAAGATTTGGGAGATGGGATTAAGGCGACTCGTTTGGTAGCTGATGCTCATTTAATTCCAGGGCTCGTCAAAATTGATGGCTATACAACCCTATCTAACCTTATCAATGAAAATTTTGAGGTTGTACCGGGTAATATTTTTCAGAACGATAAACCTGCTAATTTTTTTGAGTATCCCTACGATTGGCGACGCGACAACCGTGCTAGCGCTAGATTGCTTAAACGCTTGCTAGAGCGACAGTTAAAACTGTGGCGAGAATCTCAAAATCAAGATGCTAAAGTTATTTTACTGGCACACAGTATGGGAGGACTGGTTGCTCGATACTATATAGAGGTTTTAGAAGGTTGGCGAGATTGTAAAGCCCTTTTTACCTTCGGAACACCTTACCGGGGGTCTTTGAATGCAGTGAACTTCTTAGCAAATGGCTACAAACAATTGTTTCTTGATTTAACTGAGGTCATGCGATCGCTCACGACAGTTTATCAACTGTTACCAATCTATGAAATGGTCAAAGTTGGTAACAAATATCAGCGGATTGCGGAAACTGCCAATTTACCAAACATTGTTCTAGAAAAAGCACAAGATGCTTTGGCATTTCATCGGGAAATAGAAGCGGCTGTCAACAGCCACAAAAATGATGAAGAATATCGAAATTCGCATAAAACTATTCCTATGGTTGGTCGCAAACAACCAACTTTACAATCAGCAAGCTGGGTGGATGGAAAATTAATCGCAGGTTCGGAACTTCCTCCTGGGATAAATCCAATATTGGGTGATGGTGATGGTACTGTTCCTTACTTATCAGCAATTCCCATCGAACTCTCTAACGAATTTAGAGATATTCATGTTGTTGAACAACACGGTGCTATCCACAAGCACAGTCAAGTTCAAGAGCAACTCGTTTATGTCCTGCAAACAACACAAGTTGAAGATTTAGGTGGTATTCGCAGGGCTGACAAATTAAAAGGTATTAGCATTTCTGTTGACGATCTTTACTTACCCGATGAGCCTGTCATTATTCATGCACGATTGGTGAATTTCGACCAACATCCTAGAGGGCTGAAAGCCGAAATTACTCCCGCTACAGGAGAAGGAACTTCACGAGTTGCAGCTTTACAAGAACAAGAGCAGGATTGGGTATTAACTCTTGAAGACTTGGTTCCTGGGCTTTACCGTTTGAGCGTCTTCACAGAGGATGCTGACCCTCAAGATCCAAACGCCGTTCACGATATCTTTGAAGTAGTCGGATAACTCATTTAAGAAACAACTGGCTCTTACCTCTACTTTCCACCTTCAACCATTAAAGCAAGAGACATTCGCCCCTTACCGCTCACCTCTCATCCCTCTCACACAGTTCAAAGTAAGCTAAAATGCAAGCAGAATAAGAGTTTCTCCCTTTTAAAAGCCTCATGCTTGAAATCCTGCAAACCCGACTGTATGAATTAGAACAATTTGCGAATGCCCTCGTATCCAACCAATTGACTCATTTAACTTGGGTAAGTGTAGGTATTATTTTCATTGCAGGATTGCTTACGAGTCTTACGCCCTGTATGCTTTCCATGTTGCCAATTACCATTGCCTACATTGGCGGTTATGAAGCAAAAAGCCGGTGGCAAGGTGTTGCTCAGTCAACTTGGTTTGCTTTGGGATTGGCAACCACACTCGCCGGTCTTGGTATTGTAGCAGCTTTCGTCGGCAAAGTTTACGGTCAAGTAGGTCTTGGCTTACCAATTATTGTCAGCATTATTGCTATTCTCATGGGGTTAAACCTACTTGAAGCTTTACCCCTGCAATTACCTTCTTTTGGCGGGACAGAATGGATTTCTCAAGAATTACCCCAAGGAGTGCGAGCATATTTCATTGGTTTGAGTTTTGGTGTCGTTGCTTCTCCTTGCAGTACTCCTGTTTTAGCTAGTTTGTTGGGTTGGGTTGCTCAAACACAAGACTTAGTTTTAGGTGCTGTTTTACTCCTTTGCTATACAGCAGGTTATGTTGTTCCCCTGATTTTGGCAGGTACTTTTACAGCTTCTATAAAGAAATTATTAGAGTTGCGCCGTTGGTCTAGCTGGATCAATCCAATCAGTGGTGCTTTGTTGGTAGGATTTGGCGTGTTTTCCTTAATGTCCCGGCTTCCACTCATACAGTGACCGCTGACGGATGAGCTTTATACATAAAAATTTCTGCATAATTCCAATGACTATAGATAATCCCGTTTCCGACAAAACATCTATACGGTCAGCACTAGGACGTTTGCTGCGACAAGAGTTTTTACCAGTGCTGACAGATTTGCGCTTGGCAATTGTGATGTTACTTGCGATCGCTCTGTTTAGCGTTAGCGGTACTGTTATAGAACAAGGTCAATCGGTAGCATTCTACCAAGCCAACTACCCAGAACACCCAGCCCTCTTTGGGTTTCTCTCATGGAAAGTCATCCTCATTCTGGGTTTAGACCATGTTTATCGAACTTGGTGGTTTTTAGCATTACTTATCTTTTTTGGCACTAGCCTTACAGCCTGCACCTTTACCCGTCAGTTACCAGCCTTAAAAGCAGCCCAAAGATGGAAATATTACGAAGAACCCCGTCAATTTCAAAAGCTAGCTTTAAGTGCAGAATTTGATAATGTAGAAACCAGAAGTGCAACATCTCTACAAAACTTGTTGCAAAAACGCGGCTATAAAGTTTTTCAAGAAAAAGAGAATACCCTCTACGCCCGCAAAGGAATTATTGGGCGCATTGGACCGATTGTGGTTCACATTGGAATTGTCATGACTCTTCTGGGTGGTATTTGGGGCGCTATGACTGGATTCGTTGCTCAAGAAATGGTAGCCAGTGGCGATACATTTCAAGTGAAAAACATCATAGATGCTGGACCTTTTGCATCAGCGCGAATCCCCAAAGATTGGTCGGTGCGAGTCAACCGCTTTTGGATTGACTACACCCCCACTGGTGGTATCGACCAGTTTTACTCAGATATGTCTGTGTTAGACGATCGAGAACAAGAGGTTGACCGCAAGACAATTTTTGTTAACAGCCCCCTGCGCTATCGTGGTGTCACCTTCTATCAAACTGATTGGGGAATTTCTGCTATTCGAGTAAAAGTTAACAACAGCCCGGTCTTTCAAATTCCCATGGCTCCACTCAATACTAACGGTCAAGGAAGGATTTGGGGAACGTGGATTCCCACTAAACCCGATTTAAGTGCAGGTGTATCCATACTCGCGAAAGACTTGCAAGGAATGGTGCTTATTTACGATGCAAGTGGAAAGTTGATTGATACAGTCCGCGCTGGAATGGCTACTCAAGTTAACGGTGTCACTTTAAAAATACTGGACATTGTAGGTAGCACTGGCTTACAAATTAAAGCCGATCCGGGAATACCTATTGTTTATGGAGGATTTGCCTTACTTATGCTAGGTGTGGTTATGAGTTATTTTTCCCATTCTCAAATTTGGGCATTACAAAAAGAAGGTCACTTATATGTAGGTGGTAAGACCAATCGCGCCCAAGTCACTTTTGAGCGGGAAATGCTGGAAATATTGGATACTTTGAGCTTACCATCCAAGGATGAAGAAAATACTCTACCCGTGAAGCCTCAGTCTATTTAATGTAAGTTAGACGAAGTCCAAACGAACTTTATCCCAAACTCCTCTCCCCAAATTTGAATTTCCCCCCAATGGACCCCTTAAAAAAGCTACGGTGGTGTCCAGATCTCTAGAAAAGACATAAAACATCCGGACAACAGGGAAATTTGATTCTAATTCCCCCCTTTTTAAGGGGGGTTAGGGGGGATCGAAACCGCAAGAATGTACTTTAAAAGACTTGTGTACACCACCGTAGCCTTAAAAAAGGGGGGAACTTCATTCCAATTCTCCCTTTTCACAATGTTTCATCTCTTTTCTAGAGATCTGGTACACCGTAGAGGGGGATAAATCTCACTTGTGCGTACACCACCTTAGCTCCTTAAAGGAGGGCGACGTCTGTGGAACTTCGCAGCTGTTGGGGCTTTGCGTAAAACATCAGTTATTCTTCTGATGTTTTACCTCAACTACCATGTGTACATTACCGCGAGGTGCAAAATCTGCTTTCACAACAACTTCTAAAGGATCGCAAACTGCTACAAAATCATCCAAAATTTGATTGGCTGTTTCTTCATGGGAAATATAGCGATCGCGATAATTATTGATGTATAGTTTCAGTGCCTTCAGTTCCACTACCCGTTCATCTGGGATATAGGTAATGTAAATTGTGGCAAAGTCGGGATAGCCAGAAAAAGGACACTTGCAAGTAAATTCTGGCAAAGTAATATCAATGTTATATCGCCTTCCAACTCGCGGATTGGGAAACGTAATGAGTTCTCCCTCCGCAATATTACGCTCACCATATTTCATTTCCATAATTTGTCATTTGTCATTTGTTGACAATCACTCACTACTAACCTATAACTCATCTTGTTCCCAATCGGGACAATTCTCATCATTCCATCCATATGGATGCATACCACAGACTAACAATTCTCCGCCATAGACTTGACCGTGGTAGTGACGACATCCAATACAAGCAGCATTTCGCTCCGATGTGGGTTCTACTGGATATGGAAAACCGGAATCCAAAATAACATCGTCTATAACAATATCTTCGAGTTCCCAGTATGCTTCCAAGATAGGTTCTGTCAAATCTTGTAAATACTGGTCAACTTCAGAGGCGATCGCATCTTGCACTTGTGCGCTCAGTTCTTCGGTAACCTCAAAGAAGGTATCTACCATTTCTGTCATCCCCAGAACAAAGCGTTCTACTTCATCAGCCACTGTTTCCATCATTTCCCAAAACTCTTTCTGCCACTTTTCCATAATTTTTTACGTCCTTAAC
This sequence comes from Tolypothrix bouteillei VB521301, assembly GCF_000760695.4. Lineage (GTDB taxonomy): Bacteria > Cyanobacteriota > Cyanobacteriia > Cyanobacteriales > Nostocaceae > Scytonema > Scytonema bouteillei_A. The sequence goes on from NZ_JHEG04000001.1 coordinate 8,911,654, forward strand.
AGCCTCTTCTCTGGACGCTTAATTGTACATGGCTTCAGGCACTCGCGTACATTCTGAGGACTACTTACTTACTATATTTTGGAGATACAATCAATTGTATCTCCAATCATCAATTATTACCTATCTTGTTGCAACCTACGCAATTCTTCTTGCATTTGCCTGACTTGGTCGCGTAGTTTGTCTACGTTTTCTGTTGGAGGGTTCGATTTGGTCGTTGGTTCTTCGTCTTCTGCCAAAATTTCTATGCGACGCGGTTCAGACTGGGGCTTTGTTTCTGTTGTTGAACCGGATGTCGGCGCTTGTTGCGCTTGCTTCATCATATCTTCAACGAAGCGACGTCCTTCTTCTGTCGTCATTTCGCCCCGCGCAACCATTTCGTCTGCCAGCTTTTGGACTTGCGATCGCAATTCTGATAATGTACCGCCTGCTTTTTCTCCCGCATAAGAAGCCAAGCCTACACCGAGATAAAAAGCTTTTTTAACAATATCGCCAAAACCGGGCATTGTCGCTTCTCTGCTCCTAAAATAGGGCGACCCGGAGACTACGCCTGCTACAAGCATCCCGTATTGCTGCTACCTTCCGGTCCTGACAAAGTTTGGGCGTTGCAGCCGCGTAGATCCAGATCTATTTCATAATAGCACTAATTTTTCAACTGCGTGTTATTCAATAACAATTTTCCACTCGTAGAGTTTGTAGCTCACACAACTGTTTTGTACCAACGGGTCATCCGCCACAATTGCCTGTGCTTCATCCATTGATGCCGCCTCAAAGACCATCATACCCCCTCCACGCTGTGCCCAGTAACCAGTCTTTGCCTTGTGTCCTTTAGCAATTAACTCTTGTACGTAAGCTTTATGAGCGGGGACATATTGGTCAAAGGTAGGCTTATCAACCTTACCTTCTTCGATTTTCACAAACCAGGGCATTCCTCTTACAACCTCATCAAACTGATATAAATAATAGCTAATGGCTAATGGCTAATGGCTAATGGCTAATGGTGAGTCCAGCGCTGCAGGCGGGTTTCCCGCGCCCTGGCGACTGGTGAGTCCAGCCCTGTAGGCGGGTTTCCCGCGCCCTGGGGACTGGCGAACAAGGGAGGGCGAACCCGTATAGCCCTGCGGGCATAACCTGCGGCATCGCGAAGCGTGTCGCGATAGCGACTCAGCGCGTGCCTTGCACATAGCGTCTTCGCTCCTGAGATAGGGCTAATGACCACCTGACCACCTGACCACCTGACCACCTGACCAATGAAACTATATTTTATAGCTCTGCTACCACCTCAAGAAATTCAAGACCACGCTAACCAAATCAAGCAGTACTTTGCTGACAAGTACGCTAGCAGCCACGCTCAAAAATCTCCCCCACACATTACCCTACAACCACCTTTTGAATGGGAGGATACCGATATTCCTTTACTAGAGGAACATTTGAAAACCTTTGCTCTCAGTCAAAATTCGATACCGATTACCCTTAACGGTTATGCAGCCTTTATACCTCGTGTCATATATATTGACGTTGTTAGAAGCCCTGAATTGCTAGCTCTACACCGAAATTTGCTGTCCTATTTAGAAACTCATTTGGAAATTACAGACAAAGTTGGCAAAACACGTCCTTTTGTTCCTCATATGACAGTTGCTTTTAAGGATTTAACCAGACAAAACTTTAAAGCTGCATGGGCTGAGTTTGAGAAGCGTCAGTTACATTTTGAGTTTACTGCTTCGGTTTTAACATTGCTAGCTCATGATGGCAGACGGTGGAATATCAAAAGTGAATTTCCCTTTCTAGCTCCTACAGTCTAACAACCGCTTAACTTTTAAGATTCATATCTTTTGCTTCTCAAAATTTTTTCATGCCTTATATTATTTTGTTACTCAATCTTTCTCAGAAAATTTATTGACTTTTAAGTTCTAAAAAATACAAGATTTATGCCTGTAGAATTTATAAAGCAGAGACTGATTCTCAGTGTCTTAAGCGTAGCAAGCACAGCACTTTTCATTGCAGTACTTTCCACACCAAGCCCCGCACAAGAGATTGTTGCTCAAAGAGTAAATTGTAACAAGGCAGTTGCAACACCAGAACTTAAGTATTGTTCTCAACTGTCTTACGAAGCAGCAGACAAACGCTTGAATGAAGTGTACAAAAGAGTGACATCTAGTCTAATTAACGAGCAAAAGCAAATACTCACTTCCGCACAGCAAGCTTGGATTAAATTCCGCGATAACAACTGTAATTTTGAAACTTACGGTTCCCGTGGTGGAACAGGCTATGAAATTTTCCGAAACGGATGTCTTGAGAGACTGACAAAACAGCGCACGCAGGATTTGCAAGAGTTTCTATCTCGGTAGTTCTTTAACGACTGCGGTGTACACACAAGTTGTTTTCTTTAGATCGATGCACCCAAGGGTGTGGATGAGTTGTATGCTAGCAGATTAGAAACTCTATGTTTGTAGCTAGGATGCAAATGAAGGCAGTAAAACTACAAACCGAGTCTCAGTATATCTCAACAGAAGACCGCCCTAAGAGCGATCGCTCCTCGTAAATCTTGCTAACAACTCTTCACGAGATAAATTGAGCAACTGTAATAATAAAGCACTATACTCAGGTGCAGGTAAATCAATGATTGGCTGAATCACTGCTGCTAATTCTTCATCTACCGTTCCAAACCGACCTTTCAACAAAGTATTTATTGTATTGCGACGTTCTGTTTGAGTTCCTTGCTGAACTCCTCGTTCTATTCCTTGCTGAACTCCTCGTTCTATTCCTTGCTGAACTCCTTGTTCTCTAGCCTCGGCAAGTCTTTGTTCGTAAACTGGTGATAGCTGCATGATTAATTCTCTCTCCTCTTGGTCTAGTTCTTGTTTCAGTTCTAATGTCGTTTTGAGATTACTTAACAAATTCATCGCTACTTCCCGCAAGGGATTCTCTTGTGGTAACGCTTGCAGTTCTTGAATAGCTTGTTGCTGCACTCTCCCTTTTCCGAGTATCCTCAACCATAATGTCTCTTCTGTTGTTGGTAACTGATGAATGGCGACAATTGCTCCGCGATAAAACTCCCCTAACAAGTAAACTCCACTTAACCAGTTTTCTTCATCTAATATAGCTCTAAATCCCTCCAACTGCGCTTCTGAGGCTGTAGGTGACAGTATCCACAAAAAAGGTAATTCTTCTTCGACTATCTCTGTTTCGTTCCGCTTAGCTTCTCGTTCGAGTTCTGCAAAAATATCAAATAACTTGTTGAGACAACTTCGTACTTCTCCTCGTTTGACAGCATTTCTGAATGGTTCAAATACTGCTGATGTGGCGGCAAATTTCCCTAATAAACCTAACTTTTCTCTTTCCTGACTTTCTTGAGGAGATGGTGCAAAATAAACATCTATTTCCTTGATTTCGGCGGCGACTTTACGGCTGGTTTCGACTTTGCCTGATGGCGATAGCAATTCTTTGAAGTAACTTTTGGTAAATTGGTCGTAGGGAAATCTGGTCATTGTTTTGAGAGTGCAATTGTGATGCAACTCGATGAGAACTGCAATAGATTGTAGCAAGGTTACTCACTTTTTGATACAAAACAGTACCGTATCTCTACTGTTATGTCCGGTTCTTGTATTTTGAGGTTTGCAAGGCTAACATCATGTTTGATTCGTGAGTTACCCTCATGAATTGGTTTGCAGTTGCACCAGGAAACGATAGCCGGGTACGGCTTGCGCCAAGGTCGATCGCGATGCTCCTTGTTTGTGAAGTCCTTTTTCCCAGGTTCTACCTGGGAACGAGAGAAGTTAGGGAGCGAAACCAACTTAAGTCCCTCAAAATTAAAGTAGTAGACTCTTACGCCAAGAAGCCTACTACTTTGTCAAGTTTAAATTGATGGCTACCTCATTCAAGTTCGTAGTTGCGATGCATACGCTAAAGCGCTACTACTAACCTCTCAAAATAACATTGACACTCTACTACAATTCAACTACCGCTTTCCATTGGGACGTTGAATAATGGTTTCCACAACTCGCCGCTTTGCGTTTGGATCGATACCAACAAGGCGCACGTATTCATTGCTATGTTCTCCAAGACAAGATTCTACGGTTGAGATGGCGTCATCTTCAGCAGTGATTGAACTTGTCGTCCCACTAGCCCACGAACCTGTACGAAAGCGGCGCTCATCTACATACTCAATACCAATCCTGTAACCTTGAGCTAGTATCTGACGTATTTGTTCTATTGTCTCAAGGCTCAGTTTTGTATTAGGTCGTTGCTGTTGTTGGTAGCCGTTACCATTTGTTGGTGTTGTCGGTTGAGTGGAACCATTGGTGGATGGCTGATAAGTTGGCGCTGCAGGCGGAGGTGCTGGCTGATAATTTGAGCGCATCCTGATGTTGTACTCGGTCACCAATCGAGAATCATCAACTCGTTTTTGCTCTCCAAGCATCAACTGACCTGTCTCCAGTAAATGGGACAAGCGGAAATCTGGCTTTTTAAATTGCGGCGGTCCTTCAACACTATTAACGACACGCTGGGATACTCGTTCAATCCCCACATCATAAATAAAGTGGCGGATTTGCTCGTCATAGATCCGCGATCGCATAGCACTGAAGAAATCTATCGATTGATTTGGGAAAGTATCTACGAGTTGTTCAACTTCCCGTTGCGAAAGCCCATCTTCACTAAAAATCCCACCGACGATACCAACTTTATCATTTCGGTCTGGGTCCCAGTAAAATTTCTCCATCCTGCCATCACGAATCAGTGGCGCATAGAGGGTAGAGAAATCATTGCCAGTCACGATAATGGGTACGCGATGTATAGGTGTGGCATCATAGCTACCAGGGAGTTGCACATCAGTTGGATTGTCAGCGATATTCATCAGCGTAGCGTTCACCAACTGAGTATTGACCGTATATTGCGTACCTTCATCAAAACGTCCGGCACCTGCGTCTAAATCGTTAATCATCAATACGCACATTTTTCCGCGCACCCGAATCAGTTCTGCTGTTTCTCGGTAGCGCAAGCGAATGAGACGTGCTGGATCTCCAGCATCTGGGCTTTCGAGTTCACCGCCTGATATAAGAGTTGCTTCAATACCCATTCTCTCGAAGACTAACTCACATTGAAAAGACTTGCCCTCGCCCTTACGACCGTGAACACCCAGAATTAAGGGAACTCGGATACCAGGAAGATCGAGAAAATTTTTGGTAATGTGGACAGCAAGTTTGTCCAAAAAGCGAGGAGAAATGTAATAACCCATGAACCGCTCCGATTGTTTCAATCCCTTAAGGGATCGTTTGGGGAAGGATAAAGTCTAAAGGATGAAGAATTAAGAATTTTAAGTGTAGTGTAAAAAATTTCTAATTTCCTACTTTCGACAGTTGACTCAGTTTTTGCCCTTATACTTCATCCTTTGTTCTTCAAACAGCTTCCTTAAATCAATATTAATTTCTTCTGGCTGTAACGGTTCGGCCCTTTTGGAAAAAAGTTATTTTCTCTGTTTATTGACCTGATTGCTTTTCCTTACTGTTCTTAAAAAGACCTTAAAAATACCAGTATCTTCTTCAGTTCTAGCTAATTATAAACATTGAAAGAAATACGGAGATTTTCTTACTGATAAGATACCCTTAACAAAGCAAGTACAAATTTACGCTCAGTAATTTTGCTTAAAGATATAGATAAGGCGAAGTTTTGGTTAAAGGAGCGCGATCGTGGAGTTTTTGTCTGATACTGTAGTGTTATCGCGTATGCAATTTGCGCTGACAGCGTTATTCCATATGCTCTGGCCTGTCTTAACGACAGGTATGGCTATCTATCTGGTTATTGTTGAAGGCGTGTGGTTGAAAACTCGCAATTCCGACTACTATTACCACGCCCGCTTTTGGTCAAAGCTTTATATTCTTAATTTTGGGATTGGGGTAGCAACTGGCATTCCAATGGAATTTCAGTTTGGAACAAACTGGGCACCATTTTCGGAAGCAGTTGGTAACTTTTTTGGTAGCGTCATTGGGTTTGAAGCATCTTGGGCATTTATGCTGGAAGCTGCTTTTTTAGGCATCATGGTGTTTGGCTGGGAACGAGTCAATCCCACAATTCACTATCTTTCCACCATTCTGGTTGCCATTGGCGCAAACTTATCAACTTTCTGGATTTTAACGGCAAATTCCTGGATGGCATCTCCTGCGGGTGGGAGGATGGTTAATGGCAAATTTGTGGTAGACGATTATTTTCAGGCAATGTTTAGCCCATCCATGCCAACTAGCGTTCTCCACATGTTCCTGGCTACGCTGGAGACTTCATTGTTTGTCATTGGTGGTATTAGTGCGTGGTACATCCTCAACAATCGTCAACCAGCTTTCTTTGCTAAGTCTCTAAAAATTGCGATCGCAGCAGCAATGGCGATCGCACCATTGCAAATCTATGTTGGGCATTTGAGTGCGGAACAAGTGTATTTTCTCCAACCCTCCAAATTAGCAGCAATGGAAGCTCAGTGGGAGACAGTTCCTGCGGGACAACCTGCAAACTGGAGTCTCGTAGCAATACCTAACGAGAAGACAGAAAAAAATGATTGGGAAATTGCAGTTCCCAATGCACTGGGTTACATTCTGGAATTCAAAAAAAACCTATCTGCACCCGTTCGTGGGTTGAAGGAATGGAAACCCGAAGATAGACCGCATTTAGTGGGTTTAATTTACTATTCTTTCCGCATCATGAGCGCCATTGGTTTTTTCATGGCGGGAGTGATGTTATGGAGTATCTTGCAGTGGATAACTGGAAAGCTCAAAGACGACAACATTACTCGGCAAAAATGGTTGATGCGAGCTTGGATTTTGACTGCTCCTTTGGGTTATGTTGCTGTAGACTCTGGTTGGATTGTGCGTTGTGTTGGGAGACAACCTTGGTCGGTATACGGGCTGCTTCGCACGAGAGATTCTGCTTCTCATATACCAGCTAGCAACGTTCTAACGTCTTTAACTTTATTCACAGCAACTTATGCTCTTTTATTCGTTGCGACACTATACTTTGGCAGTCGTATTATCCGCAAGGGACCAAGTTTAGACTTACCCATACCAGGTGATGAAACTCAACCCGCAATAGACACAACTCCCGGACAGTTTGTACCAGATGAACGTCCTGTTGAAGCACAGCAGTAAATCATTCATAATTCATCATTCATAATTCATCATTCAGAATATGGGAACGCTAACGTATTTCTTACCGCAGGTTTGGTTTGGGATTCTTGCTCTCTTTCTGTTTCTCTACGTTATGCTAGACGGATTTGACCTAGGAGTAGGAATTCTATCTCTGACAGCTTCTAATGAAGAACGCCGTGGCATTTTAATGACTAGCTTAAGCAATGTTTGGGATGCTAACGAAACTTGGTTGGTGCTGATGGGCGGCGGTTTGTTTGGTGCATTTCCTCTTGCTTATGGCACGATTTTAAATGCGCTATACATTCCCATATTTATAATGGTATTTGGATTTGTGTTTCGTGCTGTCGCTTTTGAGTTTCGCGAACAAGCTCAACGCAAATTCTTTTGGAATTTTGCTTTTGGTGCAGGAAGTTTTGCTGCATCACTCGGTCAAGGGTTTGCTCTTGGCGCGGTACTGAAAGGGATTGAGGTTGATAAAGCAGGACACTTTATTGGAACAACTTGGGATTGGCTGAGTTGGCAGTCAGTGCTTGTTGCCTTAACATTAATTCAAGGTTACGTTCTAATTGGCTCAACCTATCTTGTGTGGAAAACCGAGGGTGAGTTGCAAGAACACCACTACAGAACTGCGAAGATTGCTGCTTGGACAACTCTGATTGGAGCCATTTTAATTACGATTACAACTCCTATATTCTATGAAAGCGCTAGAGCCAAATTATTTGACCCACCTCTGTTGTATGTCTTTGCTGTCATTCCCATTCTTGGAGTTCTCTTGATTGGGCTTTTGTTAAAAAGTTTGAACAATAAAGAAGAAAGAGCACCTTTTGTGTGGACAATTCTCCTTTTTGTACTAACGTTTGTTGGGTTAGCATTAGTTGTTTTCCCATATATCATCCCAACGGAAATTACTATCTATGAAGCCGCAGCAGACCCCAGTGCTCTAGTCTTCATGATTATCTTTATTGGTGCTCTAATTCCGGTGATGTTGTTTTACAACATTTATCAGTACATCATTTTTCGAGGTAAAGTGACAGGCGGTCACTATGGTGAGTAACAAGCATCTTTTCAAACTTTTTCAAGAAAAGCGATCGCTCGCCTGTATATGAAAGAACCTTCCCATGAACCGAAAAACTACGATGCAGTTCTTGGTGGCAACAACCCATTGCCTATAAATGGTGTTGTTTTGGGAGGTTTGCTTGGAGTTAAACAACGTCTGGTGAGTGGAGCTGTTGAGGTAAAAACTGCTGCCCTACAAGAAGCTATGACCTGCGGGCAAGAAGGATTACACTTAGTGATTCAGGCTTTGAAGGACGAATCAAAACAGGTACAAAGAACAGCATATTTGCTACTGAGGCAACGGACAGAACCAGAAGTTTTGCAGGCGCTTGGAAAATTCAATCCCTATCCATTCTTTAAGTGTATCTATACTCTCCGAGATCATACTCACCAAGTTTATTCCGTTGCTATCAGTACCGATGGCAAGATTCTTGCCACTACTGGAAGCAAGCTTGGACTTATCAATCTGTGGCAGTTAGATACAGGTGAGAAAATTGGTACTCTCAATGGTCATACAAGTTACGTTCGTTCCCTTGCTTTCAGTCCGGATGGACAAACCCTATTTAGTGGTAGCCATGATAAAACAATTAAGCAATGGCACTTAAGTACTGGGCCAGAAATTCGTACTTTCCAAGGACATAAAAATTGGGTTCAGTCCATTGCCATTAGCCCCGATGGGCAAACCATCGCTAGTGGGAGTCGAGACACAACTATCAAACTATGGAAAGTCAGTACGGGAGAAGAAATTCTTACTTTCAAAGGACATACCCATTCGGTATATTCCCTTGCTTTTAGCCCCAACGGGCGAATGCTAGTCAGTGGAAGCGCTGACAACACTATCAAGCTGTGGCAGATTTGGGAGGGAAGGGAAATATACACGTTGACAGGGAATCACGAGAATATTTATTCGTCTCGCTCGGTTAATTCTGTTGCGATCGGCCCAGATGGGCAAACAATACTAAGTGGCGATAGTAACAAAACTATAAAGCTGTGGCGAGTAACAACAGGAGAAGAAATTTTTTGTTGCACGGGTCATACGGAACCAGTTAGATTCGTAACATTTAGCCCCAACGGGCAAACAATAGCGAGTGGGAGTTGGGACAAAACTATTAAATTATGGGAAATAACGACTGGGAATGAACTTTGTACTCTTACAGGACATACATACTCGGTGACTTCCTTAGCTTTCAGTCCAGATGGTCATACTTTGGTTAGTGGATGCGGTAATAAGACTGTTAAAATTTGGCGCGGTGCATAAAAAACAGAGGTAGAATTTTCTACCTCTTCCATTTGGGGATAAATTAGAGACTTACAGCTTTTTCACAATTATTGCCAACTAAGCAGCCTTAGTATCTGCTCTGACTGGGCTTGTGAACGATAAAGCTAAGAACTTGGCACTGCTTGATGTTGTCAAAACCAACAACACGGATATAGCAGTTGCTGTACTGAGAACGGCAAGACTGCACTTCGTTCAGAACTTCTTGAGTGCTTCTAGCACCAAACAAAGGTAACTTCCACAGTGTCCAATAATATACAGTTGGCTCAGATGTTTCGTTGAACTCGATCGCGGGGATGTAACCCTGCTCGAGAATGTACTGAACCTGTCTGCTAATTTGAGCATCAGTAAGGGGAGGCAGATAAGAAAGGGTTTCGTAACGACGCTCTTTTGGTAAGGTTTGCATATCTTAATAATGATGGGTAGTTGTTGCTTATAGGCGGTTAGTGGTTAGTAGTTTTCCTACGAACTATCAGCTACTAACCACTAACGATCAACCATTCTCTTGCTCTGGGCTGGGAGTTGAATCGCTGATTTGCGTGAGCCGTTCAAGATGCTGGCGACGGTGTTCCATATTGGCTTGCTGAATGCCAGTACGAACCATTTCCGGTAAGAATTCAGTTATTTCTTCTGCAATGTGCTCTCTGACAATCATGATTCGCAAGGCCAAGTCTGGCTTTTCTTTGAAAAGCTCCCGAAGGTATGCTTCTCCATCTTGAATTTTGTCGGCTGAGAAGCGTTGTAACCAAAGTGCCAAGGGAGGATTTGTTTCGCTAAGTTGAGCTAACACCGTCCTCAACGCCTGATAAGTCAGGTAGCTTTGCAGCGTCTTGGCTGTGTCTTTCGCAATTTGCTTGATGTTCATGCTTGACCCCAGCCCCCTTTAAAGGATGAAGTGTAAAGTTATGAAGGATGAAATCATTGTTTTAAGATTTTTATCCTTCATTCTTTATCCTTTACCTTTTATCCTTTATCAGACGGTATCAACTGCTTCAAACTCGAACTTAATTTCCTTCCACAGTTCGCAAGCAGCTGCCAATTCAGGAGACCACTTAGCTGCTTCGCGGATAACGTCGTTACCTTCGCGAGCCAAGTTGCGACCTTCGTTACGAGCTTGGATACATGCTTCGAGAGCAACACGGTTAGCAGTAGCACCAGGTGCATTACCCCATGGGTGTCCTAGGGTTCCACCACCAAACTGCAGTACGGAGTCATCACCAAAGATTTCTACCAGCGCCGGCATGTGCCATACGTGGATACCACCAGAAGCAACTGCCATAACTCCGGGCATGGAAGCCCAGTCTTGGGTAAAGTAGATACCGCGAGACTTGTCTTGCTCGACGTAGTTTTCACGCAACAAGTCAACAAATCCCATTGTGATTGCGCGATCGCCTTCTAACTTACCTACTACGGTTCCGGTATGGATGTGGTCACCACCAGACATACGCAGTGCTTTAGCCAAAACACGGAAGTGGATACCGTGGTTCTTTTGACGGTCGATTACCGCGTGCATAGCGCGGTGAATGTGGAGCAACAAACCGTTGTCACGACACCAGCGAGCCAATGTGGTGTTGGCGGTGAAACCTGCTGTTAGGTAGTCGTGCATGATGATAGGCATCTTGAGTTCTTTAGCAAACTCAGCCCGCTTCAGCATTTCTTCGCAGGTTGGAGCAGTAACGTTGAGGTAGTGACCTTTGATTTCACCAGTTTCTGCTTGTGACTTGGCAATAGCATCCGCTACAAACAAGAAGCGATCGCGCCAGCGTTGGAATGGTGCGGAGTTAATGTTTTCGTCATCTTTTGTAAAGTCCAAACCACCGCGCAAGCACTCATATACAGCGCGTCCGTAGTTCTTAGCAGACAGACCCAATTTGGGCTTAATGGTACAACCCAACAGAGGACGACCGTACTTGTTCAGTTTGTCACGCTCTACCTGGATACCGTGAGGAGGTCCTTGGAATGTCTTCAGATAAGCAACTGGGATCCGTAAATCTTCTAGACGAAGTGCTTTGAGAGCTTTAAAACCAAATACGTTACCTACAATCGAGGTAAACATATTGGTTACAGAACCTTCTTCAAACAAGTCCAGAGGATAAGCAATGTAGGCAATAAATTGATTGTCTTCACCGCGAACTGGTTCGATATCGTAACAACGACCTTTGTAACGATCCAGGTCGGTTAACAAATCTGTCCACACGGTTGTCCAGGTACCAGTGGAAGACTCAGCAGCAACAGCAGCGCCTGCCTCTTCAAATGGAACTCCAGGCTGGGGTGTTACGCGGAACGCCGCTAAAATGTCTGTATCTTTTGGTGTGTAATCAGGGGTGTAATATGTTAATCTGTAATCTTTTACCCCAGCTTGATAGCCTGATTTCGACTGAGTCTTCGTTTGAGCGTAAGACATACTTTCCCTTCCAAGAAGTCACTCTTTTTACCCACAAATCACGTCACGTGCAACTTTCTCCCACCCCTAATGCCTCCCTGCTAGTCAAGGAGAAATTAGGAGAAACTATGTGTCAGGAGTTACCTCTTACAGAGAGTCTCGCTTTTCCTGCAACAACTTATTGACAGAAATCCCAAGCTGTGGTGAGTGAAAGATCGATCTTGCACGTCACGTGATCTGTAACTTGTCTCACAATATATCAAGAAATCAATAAGTTATTCTTTGAATATTTTTAACTTTTTCATTTAAATTTGTTATTAAATATTTATTTCAACATTTTGTTAAGAATACTTTACAAAGTACCTCCAATGGTTGTAAACCGCAGCCAGAAAAGGTAAATGATGGCTTGGCACGGGTAAGCTTTCTCACTACCAACAGTTAGCTAAAAATTGCTGGCTGATGACTTGCATTTATTGACTTTGAACGTGTACAACTTGGTGTAAAATGCATATTCCTCAAATTGAAACTCAGCGTCTTCTCTTACGCGGATTTCGTGAAGACGATCTTGATGCTTATGCCGAAATGTGTAATGACCCAGAAGTTATGCGCTACATCGGTACTGGAAAACCTTTGTCTCGATGGGAGTCATGGCGCAACATGGCAACAATGCTCGGTCACTGGGAACTCCGTCAGTATGGAATGTGGGCTGTTGAAGAACGCCAAAGTGGTGAAATGATTGGTCGGCTTGGTTGCTGGAAACCAGAAGGTTGGCCGGGATTTGAGATTGGTTGGACATTGCGAAGGCATTACTGGGGACGTGGTTTTGCCACAGAAGGTGCAACAGCAGCTATGGATTATGCTTTCAACGTACTACAGCAATCTCATGTCATAAGTTTGATTCGTCCGCAAAACCTGGCATCTATAAGAGTGGCCCAAAAGTTAGGGGAAAAACTTGAAGGAACAACAGAAATCTTTGGAAGTGAAGCGGCGATCTACGGTATCAGTCGAGAAGATTGGTAAATCATTCGTTATCGGTCGTCGGTCAATTTTAAAAAAGAATCTAGTTTAAAGTTAAAAAAAATACCACCTGTGGGAACACTGAGTTTAACCCAAAGCTTATTCAAAGGAAGGGAGTGGGAAGTAGGGGTACGGCGAGCGTCCGTCTGTACGAAGTAGAGGACAAGGTAGACAAGAGGGATAAGGTAAACTTTTCTCCCCTGTTTCCCCCTTATCCTTAATTCTCACTCCCTTGAGGAAACTGTTTTAAAGGAAGTGTAACCGTGGTGTTTCTTTGCAAGCGTACTCGTTTATTTATCAGTTCTATCCTTTTAGGGTTTGTAGCATTGCCAAACATGACTCATGTAGCTGTGGCAATTCCAGCAACCGTCCGTAAAACCGATAGTCAAAATCTCTTAGCTCAAAAAATTCTGAACGTAGATCCATCTGAATTAACTCCCGCTTACCCACCTTCTGCACCACCACCAAGACAAGATCCATTACCAGATGAACGGCAACTGCAAGAACGTTTGCAGGATACCGATTATCGTATCAATGCTTTACAACAAGATATCACGGGTAACCTCTGGGTAGGTTCTTGGCGGGGATTGTCGCGCATTGACCCGAACACCGGAAAGATTTTAACTCGGGTAAATTTACCAAATGTCACAATTGGTGCGATCGCTCAAGATAAAGTCGGGCGTTTGTGGGTAGGAACCTATGAAGGTTTGCAGCGAGTTGACATTCGCAGTGGTGAAATTACAGGACAGAATTTATTTTTGCCTTCCAAGCGCGTGCTATCTTTATTAGTTGACAAGCGCGGCTACTTGTGGACTGGAACGGATACTGGTTTAGCTCTAGTCAGTCCCGATCAAGGCTTAATCATGACCACCTTAAAGAACCTACCTGGAGTTAGCGGCAATGCTATGACTTTAGATGCAGAAGGTCAACTTTGGGTCGGTACGCTTGATGGTGTGGTACGGGTCAATACTGCCAACGCTTACATCATGAAGCGGATTAATAATTTACCAGGCACAACAGTACAAGCTCTAGCTATTAGCCCGGAAGGATTGATTTGGGCTGGAATGCCAAACAATTTGTTAGTTATTAACCCAAAAACTGGTATGGTGTTGAGGTCTGTGGCACGCTTGCGCGGACGTAACGTGACTGCCGTGCGTTTTTCTAAAGATGGAAGTGTTTGGGTTGGCACCAATAACGGTTTGCTACGATTAAACCCATATACTGGAGGACTGTTAGATGAAATTCCCGGTCTTCCCTCTAGCCGCGTTCTCAGCATTGCTCCTGATATTGGCAATAAATTGTGGATTGGTACTAGTGAAGGTCTTGCGTGGTTAATGCCAAAAATGCAAAAGGCACAACCTCATCTTGCTTTTACTCGCGCTGTTAAGTAGACAATGGAAACTGGGGAATGGAGCAATGGGCATTGTCCGTTGCTCGTAACTAATTTAAAAGGCAATTCAAGACCAAGCATCTGGACTGACCTTAAATTGGCGGTGCAGTTAGCCTCATGCAAAATTTTATACTCATACAAGACAATTCTGTAGTATTGAGTAATAATTAACCTATCCTTTGATAGATGCATATCCCATGATATGTTGCCTTAATTCCTCGTGTCACAATCCACCCTGTTCTGAAGGTACGCAATTTTGCCCCAAATGCGGAACTCCTTTAATAGTGTTGAGAAATCGCTATCGTCCGATTCAATCATTGGGTGGCGGTGGCTTTGGTAAAACATACTTGGCACTTGACACTGATAAACTGAACGAAAAATGTGTTATCAAGCAATTTGCACCTCAAGCGCAGGGAACGGGTGCCATTCAGAAGGCAACAGAACTTTTTGAACAAGAAGCCATGCGACTGCAACAGTTAGGAGAACATCCACAAATTCCTACATTGTTTGCATATTTTGAAGAAGATAAACGCTTGTATTTGGTGCAGCAATTTATTGATGGTGAGAATTTATTGGATGAGTTGAAACAGGAAGGAATATATAGCGAGGAAAAATTACGAGAATTATTATCTAATATTCTCAATATCCTCGCTGTAGTCCATGAATATAAAGTGATTCACAGAGATATCAAACCCCAAAATATTTTGCGTCGCAAATCTCCCTCGTTGATGAGAGGAAGTCAGGGGGATATATTCCTTATTGACTTTGGTGCTTCCAAACAGTTAACCGAGACAGTGATGACTCAACCGGGAACAACTATTGGTTCCTTCGGTTATGCCCCACTCGAACAAATGCAGGATGGGGAAGCATATCCGGCAAGCGATTTATTTAGTTTGGGAGCAACGTGCTTTCACTTGCTGACAGGGATAGCACCTTGGGAACTGTGGAAACAACAGGGTTTTGGATGGGTTACCAATTGGCGGCAATACTTGCGTCAACCTATAAGTCAGGAATTAGCCCATATTTTAGATACTCTGTTGCAAGCAAACCATCAGCAACGCTATCAATCTGCAGATGCGGCTTTGCAAGATTTATACTTAGATTATCAAATCCCTATTTCTGAAACCCCACCACCTACAGCAACTTATTACTCTCAACCTTCACCCATACCAACCGAATCCTCTCCACCAACGGCAACTTATCATTCTCGACCTTCACCTCTTCCCATTCAAGTCCCACCAACAGAGGCAAGCAATCGCGAAGTGCGTCCCGTACTTAGATCGAATGAGGAACGCATAAAACCTTCGCGACCTTCAGTTATAGATAAATTCAGACAGCAAAAAAAATTTCCACAACCCTTAATAGTGACCGGTGCAATTTTGTTAATGGGTTTTGCAGGATATGGGGTGTGGCAAATGACAACCCGTTTTTCCAACACAAATATTCTTTTAAACACAAATCTTTCCTATGAAAAATTGTCACTTGTTAACAGTCTAGAGGGACACAATGATTGGGTGAGTTCTCTTGCCATTAGTCCAGATGGGCAAACTCTGGTAAGTGGTAGTGGAGATAAAAGTATCAAAATTTGGAATTTGCAAACGGGGGGAATCAAAACTTCCTTAAATGGTCATACAGGTGGAGTTGTTTCTGTTGCGATCGCACCAGATGGCAAAACTTTAGTGAGCGGAAGTGTAGATGGTACTATCAAAATTTGGGATTTACAAACACCAGGCTTAAAAAGAACACTTACCGGGCATAAGGATACTGTAAAATCTGTAGTAATTTCACCAGATGGAAAAACTTTAGCCAGTGCCAGTTCAGATAAAACTATTAAACTTTGGGATTTAGAAACCGGAGAGTTTAAAAAGACTTTAAATAGTTTGGGCGAACACGATAAAGCCATATGGCGAGTTGCTTTTAATCCAGATGGAAAGACTTTAGCAAGTGGAGGTTACGATAGTACCATCAAAATTTGGAATTTAAACCCACCATCCTTAAAAGCTAACTTTACCGGGCATACTGACTTGATTTATTCCCTTGCATTTAGTCCAGATGGAAAGACATTAGTGAGTGGGAGTACAGACAAGAGTATTAAAATTTGGGAATTGCGAACGGGTAAGTTAAAAAATACTTTAAATTGGCACAAATACGGCATTACGTGTGTAGTATTTAGCCCGAATGGTAAGACTCTTTTTACCAGTAGTTATGACCATACAATCAAAGTAGGAGATTTAATAACAGGCAAGGTTGAAAATACACTCAAAGGGCATATAGATATGATTATGGCTTTAGCGATTAGCCCAGATGGCAAAACTTTAGTCAGTGGAAGTTCAGATAAAACTATTAAGATTTGGCGTTTGCCCTAGTGGGTACTTATATAGGAAATAACTTAATACCATTCCTGGCTAATTTTCTGAATCAATAGGTAGTGAGGGGCGACGAAGTAAGAAAACGACAAGACCTACAAAAGGTACAAAACGCACTATCCACAGTATTGTAGGATCTTGCCAGTGGCGACGTGCCATGTCATCCGGTACCAGCCACGACTGAAATATCCAGAAAACAACGAAATCTATTAAAAATGAATATGCCAGTCGATCTGTAGATAGTATTTTTATAAGAGAAGTCCAACGCGCCGTTAAATTACCAAATTCAGGACGTGCTAGCATTGCCCAAGCAAGAGAAGCAACAACCACACCTGTTAAAACTAAAGGAAAGGCTCGACTCTCTGCTATCTTTTCTAAGGTGTTGAGAGAATCTTTAGGAGGCTGGGTGTTGGGTTGTCGTATTGCTAACCAAGGTAGATAAAAAACATTTGTCAGTAAAGCAGTACCAATCAGAAATGGCAACATGGGGAAGCGTTGATTGCGACCATCAACAAGAAAACCCCAAAATAATAAACCCCAAGTTATAACAATATTAAATAATCCTTCTAATGCTGGGTTGATGACTGGGGCAGTGCTTGGCGATAAAAGTGGCATCACAAACCAGAAATTTAAGCTCAAATCTAATGCTTCTTGGAATGTTTTAGGCTGAATGTGCAGTACTGATAAGCCTGGGGGTAAATCGCTGAGCAACAGATAGCCAATATAGATTATCCATGCACTCCATAGAAATATTCTTGATGATACTATTGTATGTTTCTGGAAAAAATTTGAAGTTTCGGTAGGTATTTGATTCTTTTGATTGAGCATAGGTTTCTTTAAAATTTGCGATCGCCTTTGGCGCAAGCTTTACCCGGCTTGTCGCCGATCTTTCCCGAATCACATTATAAATAAAATACCTGCAATCCTATTAACAGACTTTGTTACTATGAAAAGTCTATTTGATTTTTAAAATCCGCGTAAGGTGGGCATTATCCACCACGCAAAGCTATTGGTAAGCAATGCCCACCGTACAGGACTTAAAATTTTTTACCGGACTTGGCAAACCTGAACCTCTAAAGCACGAACTGCGCGGGGTACTGGTCGCGACGGATCGCGGATGAGCATCGTTTGGTGTATGAAGTGACTGAAACTGAAATCATCATTTTGAGTTGTCGATTTCAGTATGATGACTGAAACAGTTTGCGATCGCAAAGCGCAAGCCTTACCTAGCTTATCGCCCCTTCACCCATATCTAGCTATTGCTGAATTGATAGCCGCACGGCGATTTCATGAAGCACGAGAACAAACTCTGTTCTTAGGTTATAGCAATCTATTTTCCAAACAGGCTCTAACTGGTAAATTAATTGACAGTACTTTTGTTATCATTCCAGTATTCATCAACCGTGAAAACGATTAACTTACTACCTCTAACGCTTATCTTCCATTTTCTCAATCAAAACGCGGTTGCATTGGCCCAAACTCCCCAACCACATTTAACGACTCATCAAGAAAATGCTCAAAGTCTATATCCACCTGTTAGTGGTTTGAGGGATGTGGACAGTACGCATTGGGCGTATTCAGCACTACAATCCTTGCTTGAGCGTTACAGTGGGGTAATAGCTGGTTACCCAGATGGTACATTCCGAGGGAATCGAACGTTAACGCGGTATGAGTTCGCCGCAGCTTTGAGAGTTGCTCTTGACCGAATTAACGAGTTAATTGCCAACGGTACACAAGATGCTGTCAGCCAGGATGATTTACTAACGTTACAGCGTTTACACCAGGAATTTGCCACCGAGTTAGAGACTTTACGCAAACGGGTTGATGTTTTAGAAGCACGCAGCGCAGAGTTAGAGACCAATCAATTTTCTACTACCACCAAACTTCAAGGTCAAATTATCATGGCATTAAATGCTGGTGCATTTGATGGTCAGCGTATAATTGCGCCCAGGGGTGCGGTCATTGCCGAAGATGACCCCAATCCCACTTTCATTTACCGTGCTAGTTTAGATTTTAACACCAGTTTTCAAGGTTCTGATTTACTCAAAATTCGCTTAGTTACGGGTAGCGATGGTGCAAACGACAGCGCTACAGGCTTTTTGGAACCGAATTTTGGTAGCGTTCTTGATTATTCTATCCAAGGACGAAACAATCAATTCAGTTTAGCGCGGCTTTACTATACCTTCGCTCCCACTAAAGATTTAAAAGTAACTGTTGGTCCGGCGATGGTTGCACCTGATTTCGTGGATAAAAACCGTTACGCTAACATTAGTTTTAGGGACTTTTCCACTCAATCGTTTACAAATAACTTTATTTTACTGCCGAGACCCGGAGGAGGTGGTGCTGTCATTGACTGGAATCCAGGGGGAGGAGCAGTCAAATTACGAGCATTATATGTTGCTGGGGACGCCACAAATAACCTATCAGAAAACCAACGCTTAATTGGTGGTGGCGCACCTGAAAATATCCGTTTGTTCCCCACAGCGGGAGGTGGTGCAGATGGCGGTTTGTTTGGCGACCCCTATCAAGGTTTTGTGGAATTGGAATACGCACCGAGTCAAGCGTTGAGTGTTCGCTTGCAATATAGTGGCGGTAAAGTATTCGGTAGTAGCTTCCAAGGTGTAGGTGTTAACTTTGACTTAGCCCTCAGCAAGCAATTGGGTATATTTGGTCGCTATGGCTATGCAAGTTATCCTAATACCAGCTTAGGAGATATTGAACCTAACTACTGGGTGGCTGGAATCGCATTCCCCGATTTGTTTGCAAAGGGAGGATTAATGGGACTTGCTGTCGGTCAACCATTTATTGAAAGTAATGTTGGTAATGCTACGCAAACCAATTACGAAATCTTTTACAACATCCCAGTGAATGACAACATTCGCGTAACACCATTACTTCAGGTTGTGACTCATCCAAGTAATCAAAATGCGAATGGAACTATTTTTAGCGGTACTTTACGAACCGTTTTTTCGTTTTAAGGATATGTGTAGTGCCAAAGAATGGTAAGTATGCAATGCAATGAAATGGACGTAACTGGATTCGAACCAGTGACCTCTACGATGTCAACGTAGCGCTCTAACCAACTGAGCTATACGTCCGTTTTACAACTTTATGAGTGTAACATGGGTTGCCATCGCTTGGCAAGTCTAATTTGTGGATTAATTCCATATTCCGCCCGCCGTTGGAACCGGGGCGGAATATGGAATTAATTACCTTGCCTGAAACTGGTCGAGTTTATTATTTGCTGATAGCAACAACTGTTGGGCTTCAAGATAAGCTGTAGTGCCCGGTTGTACTTTTCGCAGCAAATTAATAATTCCCTGTATTTCACTGATGGTGCGGTTTTTATCCACAAATTGGGGGTTTGTCGGAGTTATAGCTATTAAATTTTGAATTTGACGCTTTGCCTGTTCTAGGGCGGAAACGGAATCTTGCTCTGCTTGCCGCCTCACGCGGATTTCTGATAAGTTTGCTTGATAGTTAGCTAGTAATTTTTGAGCTTGAGCATAACCTTCTAGGTCTTGGGTGGGAACTTGTTCGAGTCGGTAGATCGCCTGTTGCCACATCTGTTCTATTTGTTGCCACGCAATCACCGTGTGAGGTGGATTTTGACCGGCTTTTGCCGCTTGCCAAGAAAATTGCTGTGCGGCTGCAATTAAAGTGCTTATCCGCTCATTACCAGCCGCCAGTCCAACTTCTTCTTTAAACTCTCGCTCGTAAGATTCAAGTTTCTTTTGCGCTGTTTTCCCTGCTAGGGTTTGACCGGGAATTTGCTCTAATGTATCGAGTGCTGATTTCCAGGACGCGATCGCAGTTTTTTTATCACTTGATGTTGACGCTTGTTGATACTGCTGTTTGGCTTTGTTGAGCGCTTGTTCGCTGTCAGTCAACAATACTTGAGCATTTTTTTCTTGAAAGACTTTAGCTTCTAGTTGCCCAACCTTGCTACGAGCTGAATTAAAGCCATAAATGCTAAATCTCGAACTGTACCACCAATAACTATAGTTGTATTCTGACAAATCATTGAGAAACCAAAGCGGTAAAGCATTAAGATGTTTTTGTGCTAGTTTGACTTTTGCCTCACCCAATTCCAAGTCGGATGGACTGCTGGCTTTCTCAATCAATTGTTCTGCTTGTTCAACTGTCACAAGTGCTTGCCGATAATTATTATCCATATCGATATAGCTAGGTAGCAACAAGATAGGAGCATTTCGTGCGACCGGGCGGCGAATCATGGGATAAGGCAAGTTTGCTAACCAAACTACACCCATACCTGTAGGAATTCCAAGTAGTACTGCAGTCCAGATGATTTTACTAAATAGACTGACCTTTTTTTTAGTACCTCGGTTATAAGGATAAATACGGTGATTGCGTGTTTGCTCCTCTATTTCTTTTTCTATTTCAGCGAGGTTCTTGGGTCGAGATGGCGTCGGTGCCGAACTCCCTAGCACTACAGGCTGTTGACTTATTAGGGATGGGTCGATTCCAGAGCCGTTCTGCGATTTTTTACGCACACTGTTAAAGGGCAGACGCTGAAAAAATGACATAAAGCAAAAGTATAAACATTAACCTATAATTAATATACCCACACCCATATCAAATGACACAGATGGAGATACTTCCTAAAGTGGGGGCGAGTTTTTCAAATCATTGTTACTATTTGTGGAATGGGAAAATAATTATATGAATAGGTACGATGTCTACTGCTTTAATTACTGGTGCCTCTGGTGGTATTGGTAAAGCTTTTGCAGAGGAATTAGCTGCACGCAATACACATCTTGTTTTAGTTGCTCGTTCGGAAGAAAAGCTGAACCAATTAGCTAAATACCTACAAGAAAAACACAATATTCAAGTAGATATTATTGTTGCCGATCTTACAAAAGATGGCTCAACTGATATTGTTTTTAATACAGTAACTGAAAGGGGATTAACAGTTGATATGTTAATCAACAATGCAGGTTTTGGGGATTATGGTGACTTTGCCAAACGAGACAGAGAACGACACCTCAAAATACTACAATTAAATGTCCTGGCATTAGTTGATTTAACTCATAGATTTTTACAAGGAATGCGACAGCGTGGTTCTGGAAGCATTATTAATGTCTCCTCTTTGTCAGCATTTCAACCAATACCTTATGTTTCTGTTTATTCAGCTAGCAAAGCGTTTATTCTCAATTTCAGTCAGGCACTTTGGGCAGAAAATAAATCTTATGGCGTGCGCGTATTAGTTGTTTGTCCGGGACCTGTTGAAACCAATTTTTTTGTGGAGGCTAAATTTCCCCAAACCCTAGCAGCTAAAACAAGTGGGATGTCAACTTCAGAAGAGGTAGTACGCGAATCTCTAAAAGCTTTAGAAAGGGGCTATTCTACTGTCGTTATTGGTGGTTTTACTACTCACTTTATCAGCAAATTAGCCCGCTTTGTTCCCCGTAAAACTTTGCTTTTTTTCCTTGAAAAACAGTTTAAGAATTAAAAATTATGAATTATGAAAATTTCAGCATTTATAATTCATAATTCATAATTTACATATACCTCGTCAATTGCACTCGATACCGATCTTTTTTGGTGACAGCAATTTCGCCAACTTCCAGTCTTCCCTTGCTGCGAATAGCAATTAAGTCTCCTGTCTTAACTTGAGAACTCGGTTGTGTTACGTCTCTCCAATTGACGCGGACATCTCCACCATCAATTAACTCAACCATCTTACTGCGGGACATACCAAAACCAGCAGAGGCGATCGCATCAAGTCGTAAAGAAGCTTCAACTGTTGTTAATTCCTTCTTCTTCGGTTCCCTGACTTTCAACTCCCCTATATCAACAGGCTGAACTTTTACAGGAACCGATCGCACTTGCTTGAGGTTCATCTCTAAAAATTCTACCAACTCCGGCACCACAATCGCTTGTGCTCCACGTTCACCCAGTACGATAATGTCCCCCGTTTTTTCACGGACAATTCCAGTTCCCAGCATTGCGCCGAGGAAATCTCGATGAGTAGCTGTATCAAAGAGAAAATTTCCAGCTATGTCTAAAGCAGTTACGGCGACTTGCGATCGCTCTAGAGGTATTTCCGCACGAGCAATAGCGACTCGTTGGCGTTCGGCTTGTGGGTATCCACCCCAAGCCACCAACTGCACTTCTGTTAAACGGCTAAAACTCTGCTGAACTTCAGCCAATTCTGGTGGTGAGAGAAAATCGCTACATACCACTTCCCAAGTCTTAATAGCTTGTTCGGCTATGTCAATAACACGAGCTACGCTATCTCGGTTTTCAATTCCTTTTAATATTTCTTCTCTTGGTAACATTATTTACAGTTAATTGCTAATGGCTAATGGCTAATAGCTAATGGTTAATGGCTAATAGAAGATTAGCAATCAGCCATTAACCATTAGCCATTTAACGAATTGTTGAATCTGCATAGTCTTGAATATTTTCTGGTTCAAAAGGACGCAATATACGATTTGCTTTACGAATCAGATTTTCTGGTCCTTGAACAACAATTAGGTATTTTCCTGCATTTAGACGGTTGCGATACGGTAAAGCGTCACCGCTACCAAAGACTAAACCAGCTCCTCCACCCACGAATACACTTCCCATACCACCAGCGACAGCACCTAAGAGCCCGCCAATGATATGATTGCCGATCGCACCAGCCCAAGCAAAAGTGTCTAAACCAGTGAGAACGCTAAAACTAGTACCGGCGAAAAAACCAAACGGTACCAACCAATATGCCATAAACGTTGCCTGCTTTTGGGCTTGCTCGTTGGGATCGATTAAGCCAAACTCATCAGCGCTTTTGTATCCTTTCCCTAAAATTGTAGCTTTTATGTCCTCTTTTTCTAAAGCGACAGAAGCAGCTTCTGCCTGGATGCGGTCTGCTAAAACAGCAACAAGGTAATTCATGCTCTTAAATGAGATTTTATAAAGTTTTTACTCTTATAAACAGCTTACCAGTGGAAACGTTCTCTAGGTTTTGGTTGGGACTTCAGTCACTAAGTCAAGAGGCTCGCAAAAATTGTTTACACCTTGTTTGAAAACGTACATGAGAACAGGTGTTGCTAGCATGCTGGGAAAGCTTGGCATTGTTTTGAGATGCTCTAGCATACTCGCAATCGAGCCGTTGAGTAAGTCGTCTCGAAACTCTTGTTGACAAATCACAGAACGCCATCTCTTGGCTAAATCTTCCAACCACTCGGAATTAGCGATTTCTGGTTCTTGTCCGGAGCGAATTGCTAAGGTCATCGCAGCATCTTCTAAATCGCCCTCACAGTCCTCAATTAAATCTAGTGATTCCATTGCTATGGGGTCTTCTGCCAATTGTGAGCGAAATTGTGCAATTTCTTTTGCTGTAACTTGTGTCATCAGAATTATTTTTAACTCTCAACAGGTTTCTTGGTAGTCTAAAAAAATTCTATTGAATTTTTGAAATATCGATCGCGAATGTTAATAGATATTGCCCATCGTGCGTCCCTTTTTCTGATTTGGGGTTGCTTCGCTAGCTTTTGCTGAGTATAAAAAGCGGAGTGTCTTAAAAAGACCTTCCCAGGCGGAGCCTGGGAAGGAGGTACACTCGGATACCGAGAGTCGGTCACTATCTGTTTGCTCTTGCAGTAATCGAGCGCTGCAAGCGAGCCAGGGAACGATTGTAATCCAAAATAGCTTCTACGCGCTGACCTTCCGATCGAGTTAAGTCGTTTTCAGCATCAATGACTTCAGTTTGTGTTCCTACACCTGCTTGGAAGCGCAAACGTGCTAGACGAAGAGCTTCTCTCGATTGATCTACAGCAGCAGTGGCTGTTTGAACGTTTTCTAGGTTGGCTTGCAAATCTGAGTAAGCCTGTTCGACTTCAAAACGGATTTGATTGCGCTGATCGGCAAATTGATTTTCAGCAATACGGATGTTAACTCTTTCCTGATTGGCTCTAGCTCTTGCGGCTCCTCCGTCATACAAATTTAAATTGGCTCTGAGGGCTAACGAGTAGTTGTCTTGTATGCTTTGACTGTCGTCAAACTCGTCTGCGGTGTTGTACTGAGCTACCACACTAAACTGAGGACCTAGCTGTGCGAGCGCCGACCGACGTCGTTGCTCGGCTGCATTGCGGTCTGCTAACCTCTGCTGTAGTTCGGGGCGGTTTTGAAAAGCTTGCACAATCGTCTGGTCTAATGGGATATTCCACAGACCAGCCAATTTTACTGGGTCTGCTGCAGTGATATCAAGCGCCTGCGCTAAGCTCAATGTTTGTGCTAACTGACGGCGAGCAATCCTCTGCTGCGAGCGAGCATTTGTGAGCTGTTGTTGGGCATTTGCAAGGTTAACCTGCGATCGCAAAACATCAAAGCGAGTACTAACACCAGCCCGTTCTAGAGCTTGTGCGTCTCGCAAACTGGCTTGGGCGTTGGTCACAGCAGACTGAGCAATACGCACGTTTTCATCTGCCTGTTGCAGGTCGTAGTATTGAGTGGTGACATTAAGACGAATTGTCTCAGATTGCGTTTCCACCTCAAGTTCAGCCGAACGCAATTGTTCCTCTGCTGCTCTGATGCTTGCTCGTCGGCTTCCTGAAGTGTAGAGGTCGTATTGTATTTGTGCGCCTGCACCAAAACTGGTACTCGAGCTAGCCTCTTGTTGACCGAGTTGTCTTTGGAGATCTGATAATTGTTCTCTGTCTATAAAACCAGGTCCGCTGCGCGTGATGTTAGCGTTCAAGCTTGCAGAAGGAAGCAAAGCAGCTTGCTGCTCTCTAACAGCAAATCTGTTTCGTTCCAAGGTGAGCAAAGCCTCTTGTAAGGTGCGGTTGTTACGCCGTGCTAATTCTATAGCTTCATTTAATGTGATGGGCTGAGTTCCTCGAATCCTGACTTCCTCTGGTCGTGTCGGAAACTGCAAAGGATTTGGGCTGGGATTGAGATAATCGGGAACTTTAATGAAGCCTTGTGAAATTGAGATTGCTGGTGTACTGGGTGTGGTAGGGTTATTATCTTGGCTTACGTCCACTGCCTGACCGGGTGCGGTTGTTGTAGAAGCATCTTGCTTGACATTGACTGACTCGCCCGGAGGAGTCGCAGTCGAATCGGATTGAGCTACACGATTTACAGCCGCAGTATTTGGCGAACAGGTAGAAGATTTAAGAAGTAAAGAAGCAGAACGCCCAACCGAACCTTTTCCTGGTTGCGGGCAAAATTCTACTAGATCTAACATTTGTGCAACTTCTACAACTTTCCCAGTCTTAGGCGTTTCTATAAGTTTTGATAATAACTGAGAACCCGAGTTTTTCTTCTCTGTAACGGGCTGTTTGGCAGGAGTTGATGTTTTTTCCAAGACCGAACCAGTAGGGTTTGAGTTTTGAACAACAGCCATAACTGTGCTCTGTTGTGGTTCTTGGTCTGGAATAATAACTGGGTTACTTTGCTTTTGTGTACCAGAAGCAGAACGAATCTTTTTAATCAAAGCGATCTGCTTTATGGTAGGTTTAAATTCTAACAGTACACCTTGAATTTTTCCTGCTATTCGTCGTACTGGTACACCAGTTTTTCCAGTCACTACGACTCCAGCGCGATCGCTTACAGACTTTATAATACCTGCTGCATTGTTAGTAGAAGGCATCACTGAAGTTGCCACACTGTTATTAACAGCAGTTGCTAATCGAGAATTGATGTTAATTGTAGCCGAAGTGTCTTCATAAATCGAAGAAAAGACACTCGGTGAGGCAATATGCCTTACTCCAGCGGCTTCTGCAGTATCAGCTAAGACAGTTTGCGTAGATAACACTGCTACTGTCACACTGGGTAAGAAACTATAGAAAATTATCTGTCCTTTCACCGCATCCCCTCACACAAAAATATAGCGGCAGAAACCCTTTCTCACCACAAAACAACAATATATCACGATGTTAACTTTGAGAATCGTAATACAACGAAGCCAAATTTTAGGAATCAGAACTCCGCTCATCTTGAAAACTCTTGACAATGCGCGAAAGTTCTGCCTTCTCATCGATAGTAACGCGGGTAGGAGCACCACTGACAATCCGTTCGTAATTCCGGAAGGAATCCTTAATTTCGGGACCATCGGCTGTAATATTGTATTCACGAATCCCCTTATCGTGCCACGAGCCTCGCATTTTAAATACGTTAATTGCCCGCGACATTTCTCCACGAATTTCTACATACTGCAACATCAAAATTGTGTCAGTAATCGTAGAAATATGAGAGTCGGTAATTGAGTGAGAACCCATAAATTGGTCAGTTGTATTGGTAAAGAAGCCAGTAATTTCTTCTTGTTTCGCGTAACCCGTAACACCAATAACGAACTGACGAAATGCATTATTGCTTACCCCTCTTGCCAAGGCAGAAAGAGAGTCAATGGCAATACGCGATGGTTTAAATTCAGCAATTTCTGACTTAATAATTTGCAAATGGTCTTCTAAACCCGTTGATTCAGGATAAGTACAAATTATTTTTAGTAAACCTTGGCGTTCTAAATCTTCAAATTCAATACCCCATGAAGAGGCATTGCGGGACAACTGAGCACGGGATTCTTCGTAGGCGAACAAGATAGCTCGTTCGTTACTGATACAGCCATTTTGTAAAAATTTGCTAACCAGCAATGTCTTTCCTGTACCGGTTGCTCCTGTTGCTAAAATAATCGAATCCTTAAAGAAACCACCTCCACACATTGCATCTAGGGTTTTAACTCCAGAAGAAACTCTCACATTAGAAGAACGTTGGGTTAGGCGCATAGCTCCTAATGGGAATATATTGACTCCTTCATTGGTAATTGTAAAAGGATATTCGCCTTTCATATGTGTTGTACCGCGCAATTTGAGAATTTCAATCGTGCGTCGGCGGCGTTCTCCTTCTAAAACATTCCGCACAATCACCACATTATCAGAAACAAATTCTTCCACTCCAAAACAAGCAACCGGTCCGTATTCCTCAGTTCGCTCGGTGGTGATAATTGTAGTGACACTCAGTTGCTTGAGACGTGCTACAAGGCGAAATATTTCCCGTCGCACGACTCCTACAGCTTCATACTGCTGAAATACAGCTGTTATTGAATCAATAGATACACGTTTAGCTTTGTACTTACGAATAGCATATTGCAGGCGCTCAATCAGCGCGGACAAATCGAAGTTTCCCACCACATCTTGTCCTTCTGGGTCGGGAGAAGCATCAAGTATAAATAACTTCCCATCATCGATCAAGCGTTGCAAATTCCAACCAAAAATACAGGCATTCTTAATAATATCGCTTGGAGATTCTTCAAAAGTAACAAAAACTCCCGGTTCATCAAAATAACTAATACCGTTATAGAGAAATTGAAGAGAAAATAAAGTTTTACCCGTTCCAGAGGTACCGCTTACCAAAGTAGTTCTACCTATTGGCAAACCACCGTGGCTTACGTCATCGAAGCCCTCTATCATAGTCCGAATTTTTTCTACACCTCCAAGTGACGGTGTCCTGCTTGGCTCTGTATACCCTTTTTCACTCATTGTTAACAATTACAAATAGGGATGTACCCCTGCCTTTTATTGATAAAGTACTCTGTTGATATTTTCTGGTTATAAGCTATCATACTCCTACTTTGCACAGAGTCTAAAGCTAGACAACTGACGTAGCATTGAACTTTGGCATTGTGAGTTTATTTTTCCAACTGTTCTTCTTCCTCTGTTAATTCTTCATACAGTAAATCCAATCCAATGAGTACTCTTTCTCTATCTGATAAATCTCCAATAATTTTCCGCACAGGTGGCGGTAGTATTTTGGATAGTGTGGGAGTCGCTAATATTTTATCTTCTTCTGCCAATTGCGGATTTTTTAACACGTCTATCACTTTTAAAGCATAAACACCTTGAAATTCCTGTTCTAGAATGTTTTTAAGGACTTTCAAGGCCCGTACTGAATTTGGTGTGTTTCCCGCTACATAAAGCTTGAGAACGTATGTTTTTCTGAGATTTTTCATATGTTGAGATACAGGCTCTAGGTAAACATGAAACTGAAAAATGCAATGCATTTCTAAAGATTTAGAGGATTGCCTACTTGGCCTGCTATTACTCTCTTGGGCTTTTTTGAACCTATTTTTGAATTGAACAACGATAGAGTTCGCACAGGTGAGCCAATATATCAATTAGTGTCAGGCGGTAATCCAGCAATGCCTCATCGTTCCTTCCTTCTAATTTTAACTGTTTGGAAAATTCCTCAATAAGTTCCATATGAATTTCTATAATTTGTGGCACAGGAATATTAGCATAAAATACTGCTTTGATAAATTTATCAATTTTTTCGTTTAATGTTTTGTCTGAAATGGTAAAGTAGTCTATAAGAATTTGACGGTAATCTGATTTGAGTTGTTGCAATAATGCCTGCTGTTCGGCTCCTGTCATTTGTTAAAAAACCTGGTGGAGTTCTGACTTGGGGCATTTAACTACATAAAAATTTGAGATTAGTTCTTAATTAAGAGGTTGTAGTAGCCACCTGATTGATATCGTTAAGACCCATCCCGAAAGTTGCTTCAACAGGCACTTGGTAGATTTAGGCGTTACTGACGTAAGTCACGGTGTTTAAGTGCCTTATCTTTCCTAAGTATAGCCTTTGGATAAAATCGTATTTGTTTATACGATGATTTGTTGGCTGAGAAGCCAAACACAGCAACGTTAAAAGAAAGTAAACCCAACTGGTTGGGATTTATGTTATCGATGAGTAGCATCTATCTAAATATAGATTTTTTTGTTGCACTCCACAATAAGATAGTTAAACGAAAATAAACGAATATCGCGATCTAAATCATTATAATTCCTAAAGGTTCTAAAACGAATCTTTAGAGCCATAATTGTTCTAGCTGTTGCTGTCAATTCTTAAAATATCTGGGTTGTTGAACCAAGCTCCAATATGGGGGAAGTGTAAAGGCTGAAGTGACAAGCGATCTTATTACTCAGCGTTCTAACCATCGCACCTAAAAACTTTATACTTTATTCTTTTTGTTGACTGTTTTTAACTCCTACAAAAAGATTTGTTAGGAAAGCAAAGGTTTTACCAATTAGGCGTTAACTTATGGAAAGAATCGATCTGCTAGTGTCTTTCTAGAGGATACTGCTTCAAACGCTAACACGTAAGCTTAATTGGCAGCTAGCTAATGATGCCAACAGGCGCACATTCCCCTAGAAGAATGACCACCACGCTATATGTCAATGCTAAAGTACCCTCTTTATGATTTTATCGCAACCGTACCCACCTGCTTAGAAACAGCAACTCTAGCAGATGTACTGGATGTTTTTGAGAAAGAACAGTGTCAAGCTATTGCTGTGTTAGATGAGCAGCAGTACTTTTTGGGATTGCTTTATTCTGCCCGCTTAGTACCACAATTCCTGCTAGCAGGTTCCGAGGGCGATCGCTTCAAGTCATCTCACTTACAGCAATCAATCTCAATGTTAGCCCAAGAGCTACTTCACCCACTACAAACAATTCCCGCCTCATTTCAAGTGGAGCAATTGGGTAGGTTTCTGCGTTCTCAAAGAATTCCTGCGAACACTCATTTGGATTGGGCACTCATTGACTCAGATAGCAAATTTTTGGGGCTTGTAGATAACTCACGTCTATTGAAGTGGTTGGTTGTACACCAATTTGAGACGCCAAAGAAAAAGAGCGCTCGAGATGCAAGCGTTGAAAAAGCCCGCGCTTTTTATCAAAAGCGCATAAAATACCATCCACAAAGAGATAAACCTTTAATACAATTGCTGGAGCGATTGCCCTGGCCTTTGATGCTACAAACAGGTAGCGGTGAAGTTGTCACTCAAAATCCAGCATGGTGGCAACAGTTGGGGGCTTTAAAAGATCCAGAAGGGGTCAGGAGACAAGTAGAGGCAATTCTGGCAACAACTCCATCAAAATATTCAACCCAAACAGGTGTTAAAGCTCATTCCTATGACAACAGTATCCAAGAAATGGAAGAAAAGCTTTCGTCTGTTGTGACTCAATCTATTTACACTAACGAAGGAGCTTACCGCAAAAAACTAGTGTCTCCTCCCACGACCTTTCCAGAGCAACCATTACCAGAAACATCTGCATCACGATGCTTCTTAAACAGACAATTGGGAACTTGTACCTGTGTTGTAGAAGTGCAAAACGGTCAGGAAAGAGTTTGGCAATTTGCCAAAATTCCTTTAGATAGCCCTGAATTAAAAGTTTTGGGTATGGAATCAGCAACATCACTCAACACTCAGGGATCGGATCTTGAAAACGATTTGTGGATCGTTCTAGCGACAGATGTTACAGAACAACAGCAACTCTGTAAAGAACTCGCAGCAAAAAACGCCGATCTCATTCAACTGAATCGTTTAAAAGATGAATTTTTGGCTTGTATCAGTCACGAACTCAAAACCCCCCTAACAGCTGTTTTAGGGTTGTCACGTTTACTAGTCGATCGGCAATTGGGAGAACTGAACGAACGTCAAGCCCGTTATGCAGGGCTGATTCATCAAAGCGGGCGTCATCTGATGAGTGTGGTCAATGATATTTTAGATCTCACCCGCATGGAAACAGGACAGATGGAACTTGCTCTATCCAACGTGACGATTCGCTCGGTATGCGATCGCGCTGTTTCCGAAGCAAAAGTTATTCATGCCCAAAGTACCAAAACTCCCATCAGTACTCAATCTCAAACCACATCTGTAAGAGAACACCAATTTAGCCTTTCCATTGAACCGGGTTTAAATGAGATGGTGGCAGACGAGTTGCGCTTGCGACAGATGTTGGTACATCTGCTTTCTAACGCTTTTAAATTTACAGAAACAGGTGGTGAAATCGGGTTGTGGGTAACTCGTTGGGAAGGTTGGATTGCCTTTACAGTTTGGGATACAGGCATTGGCATTCCCGAACACCAACAGCATCTCATCTTTCAAAAATTCCAACAACTAGAAAATCCCCTTACCCGTCAATATGAAGGAACGGGATTGGGGCTAGTTTTA
This sequence comes from Tolypothrix bouteillei VB521301, assembly GCF_000760695.4. Lineage (GTDB taxonomy): Bacteria > Cyanobacteriota > Cyanobacteriia > Cyanobacteriales > Nostocaceae > Scytonema > Scytonema bouteillei_A. Next base: position 8,943,226 of record NZ_JHEG04000001.1, read on the forward strand.
ACCAGAGCGCTAGCACGACTTCATGGCGGTGAGGTAAGCTTCTTGTCCCGTGAAGGCAAAGGTAGCCAGTTTACACTCCTCCTCCCTCCAAGTCCGCCACAAAAAGGTGTAGGGTCTCGAGAGTGGGAATTGGGAAGCGTAAAACAGAAAGGATTAAAAACAGAAAATTGGGAAGATGACACCGTTTCCCCAATCCCATCAGTCCGCACAACAAAAGAAACTCCTTCAGGGGGTAAAATTCGCCATCACCAATCCCGAATCGCCAATTCCCCCACTCACTACAACAACAGCTTGGTGTTGGTTGTTGAGGCTGTAGCCCGGTACATAGAAGACTTGACCGAACAACTCACTGGTTTGGGCTATCGAGTTGTGATTGCTCGATCGGGGTGTGAAGCAGTAGAAAAAGCTCGTCGCTTACAACCTAAAGCTATCTTCCTCAATCCTTTAGTTCCATTACTGTCAGGATGGGATGTACTCACCTTACTGAAATCCGATGAAGTCAGTCGTCATATCCCTGTTGTCGTCACAGCAACAGGAGCAGAAAAAGAGCAAGCATTCGCCAACCGAGCCGATGGTTTTTTAAGCTTACCAGTACAACATCAGGTTTTGGCACCACTGATCGAAAGTTTGTGTATTGCACCAGAAGAAAAGAAGCAAAAACCTGATGAAGCCCAACTCCTAAAAGATAAAACGCCCTTGCGAATTTTAAGGCTAGTCAATCTCGATCGCCAACCTCTCAACGCGCACCCATTTTTACAAGAACACCGGGTTCTGGAAGTAGACAACATAGATCAAGCAGAACTTCTTTCTCGAGTTTGGCAATTTGACGTTATTTTACTGGATGTAGAGATGCCAGAAGCGGAGAACCTGCTGCAACAACTCAATCTCCACCCTCAGTTAGCAGCTCTACCCCTTGTCACTTGCAATGTAGCAACAACGCAAACGGCTTCTCAAATAGCTGGACTTTCTGTATTCCCATGTCTAACACCGTTAGGTACAGAAAAGAAAAATGCAAGCCAAAAAACAGACACTTTACTATCTGTCCTGCAAATTGCATCTGGAGTCTGCTGTCCGCCCAGCATCTTAGTACTGGATTTAGCAATACTCCCAGATTTACCAGAAACAAGACCTCACAAAAGAAACCACCAGATAGAAAAGGCAACTGCCTTAAGTAGTATGTTTGGAGATAATAACTCTTGCCCGATCCAAGGATTACAACCTTTAACTATCTGGCGCGGTTCTGAGTGGTTCCAAGCACTGATTCAGTACTTGCAAACAGCAGGCTTTAAAGCATCAATGAGTCGTTCTTGGGCAGAACTACTACAGCAAATTCGTCACCAAAGTGTTGATTTACTCCTGATTTGTTTGGGAGAGTCTACTCTTACAAAAGAAGTTCACTTAGCACTGAAAGCTTTGGGACAATTACCTTTTGATTTGCCACCAGTGTTGGTACTTGACCAACGATTAAATTCTATGAACTTGGAAAACAATCAATCTACCGTTGTTCAAGAGAGAACCGATAATCAGCCTGATTCAGTACAGACTGTTTTAGACTCAGTAACTTGCCAAATCTTACCCCGATCTATATCAATGGAAGAATTATTAAACAAGATCAATCAAACTTTAAATGGCTAATGGCTAATGGCGCAATCAACAATTAGCAATTATTAGCAATCCTATTTGAGATCTAAACAAGGAAGACAAAGAAGACAAGGAAGAGATGTTCGTAAATCATTTAGGACTGCTATAGCAATTAGCAATTAGCCATTAGCAATTAATTATTTAAAAACAAACCGAACAAGTTGATAAGCTCCATGAGTCCCTAAATTTTCATAGTCGGTAGGCTTGAATCCCATTTCGGGAAACTTTTTCGGTTGAGCAAGAACCAATACTGAAGAAGGTGATGGCTTCTTTGCTGCTTTGTCTTGAAGATACTGTGCTGCATCCACACTTATCTTTTTATACGTAACAGTACGGCGAGTATAAAAAACTACGGTTGGCTTTTTAAAACCAACCATAACCAATTCTTCACCAGGTTTTTGTGTTTGGACTACGATTTCAGATAATTCTCTTAAAGGTAGCTGGCGTTCCCGATCCATTAAAAATAAGGCGGGTGTTAGGACGATCGTCAGGAATGCTGCAAATCCCACGATATTGATAATGAGCACAATCTTATAACGACGGCGCATCAGGGAAACAGCAATTGCTATAGCACTTACAATCCAAATGACTCCTCCCAAAATGGTTAAACCCGATCGCTCTAGCGAGTTACGAAAGTCGGGTGCAGCAGGATCGCTACCTATTATTTGGGGTAAGTAAAACATCGTTACTGCTATCGCTGATAAAAAGACGACATTTACCCAGCCAATCCACTGGAAGCGAGGGAGGGACAAGGAAGAAGGGGTAGACAAGGAAGAAATTGCTACGTCTGCTTTATCTCCCTTGTCTCCCCTGTCTAATAAATCACCCCAAAGTAACGCCATTAAAATAGCGGCGGCTGGCATTAGGGGTAACACATAACTGGGAAGTTTTGTGACAGCAATGGTGAAAAAACCAAAGATTCCAACAAACCAACAAAAGGCAAATAAACCCAGTTGTTGGGAGCGTTCTTGGGAGCGCCAGTATTTTCGCTGCCAAAACTTTAACCGTCCCATTGCTAAGGGTAAGTACACCGAATACGGTGCAAAGCCAAGTAGCACAACTACAAAATAAAAATACCAGGGAGCCGAGTGACGATTGACGACAGTTGTAAAACGTTCGACATTGTGATATCCAAAAAAGGAGTTAATATAATCCCAACCATTGCGCCAGATAACCAGCACATACCAAGGTAATGATAAACAAATAACAATAAGCAAACCTGTTAACGGACGCATTTCTTGTAAGACTTGTGTAATATTACCTAGGTAAAGCAAAAATATACCAATGATGAGCCCAGGCAAAACAATTCCTACAGGTCCTTTTGTTAAAATTGCAGCAGCAATCAATACGTAAAAAGCTATATACCAACGTGCTTGCACGTTAGATTTTGAGGGATGAGCATATCCCAAAAAAAAGCACAGTAATGCTGATGCCATACAACCTGTCAGCAGCATATCTGAAACACCTGTCCGACCCCAAACAATCATTTCTGGATTGAGTGCCATCACAGCTGTTCCAAACCCTGCTGTTATCCATCGCAAGGCAGGACGGTACCTTTGCTCTAACTCGTCTTTTCTTGCAAAATACCGCTGTATAGTGTAAAATGCCAAACCTATCAACCCTATGGCAGCAAGTGCTGAAGGTAAACGCACAGCCCATTCATTCACACCCAAAATTGAAAACGCGATCGCTTGACACCAGTAAATTAGAGCAGGCTTATCAAATCGAGTTTCAGCATTAAAAAACGGTGTGATCCAATCACCCGTGACAAACATTTGGCGAGATGCTTCGGCAAACAGAGGCTCTGTCTCATCAATTAAGCCAATACTGCCTAAATGCCAAAGAAAGGCAATCCCACCTATTAAAATTACCCATAAAACTGATAAAGTCACAGCAAGGGCTGGACGCTTCTCTACACGACTCCACCATAAATTAGTCATCGATCAAAAGGTCATTGGTCATTAGTTACTAGTCTAGAGTCAATAGTCTCAATGCTCCTTCATCAAGAAGACTTTAGCTCTACTGCTTGGTTCCTGAACTAATTCCTAATGGACAAGGAGGTAAGGGCTCAAGGGAGAATAGCGAACGAGTCAACCTAAAATTGTCAGTGACCAATATTCAACTGGTGACTCGCGTGCAACCAGTCACCAATTAAATATCAGTTACTGTTTACTGATTATCGGTTATTTCAGTATTCATCAAAACTAGTTGCCATTCTTTGCTTTGGGCATTCCAACTGGGAGAGAAAGTTTCTCCCACAACGTAGGGTCCCCAATAGCGACGAGAACCATCTTGTGCAAAAGCGACTAAAATGTCGCCTTTTTCCAGTTTGAGATCCCCGTTAGGTAGGGCTAGAATTAGCCCTTTTTCACTACCTTCTTGAGGAGCAAAATCCCAATGTGCTGGAACAGCATCATGAGCTGTTTTTGCGGAATTTCCTTTTCCCTTAATGAGGGAATTCCGTGAAAGTAAGGCAAGGCGTACTGGTTGATTGGTTTGGTTGCTCATCCGCAAGCTCCCAAAACCGGATGCTCGACTGTTACCAGTATCTGTTGTGATATTGGTAGGACTAACTTCTTTACTTATATTGGTTGTTGAGTTGGGTACTGAACTGGATGAGGTAGAAATAGGCACAGTACTTTGCAGGTCGAATGCCCGCTCTGTTGAGGTTGAAGAACTTCCTAGCCCTGTTCGCTCGAAAGATACACCCAACTTTTGACATCCTAATGGTAGCAAGAGCATTCCCAATGAAGATGCCACCAGAACAGCGTGAAAGTACACTGACGGTTTCATGGTAATATATTTAACTAATAAGTACTTTGTGTTTGCTGAAATATCAACAAGTGCGACAAGCGAAACTTGACGGCTATACAGCCGTATCGCACGAGCTTCTGTTGGAATTCAGGTATGAAAAGTATCATAAAAACCATTATGAGGGCAACTAACAATTTTGTTGCTTCTCAAAATGAATAAATGTATAGATATTCGTGTTCGCTGAAAGCCAACTAGAAGCCCTTAATACTATTTAAGCAAGCCTATGCCGTGCTGCATACCCTTATATAACAATATATTATAATTTCCAGATAATTATAAGCGTTAGTAATGCAAAACACGCGTCTTAACAACCTATTGAGTACTATCAGCGATCGCTTGAGAGTTTGGTTTTTCAACCCTTGGCGACGCTGGTCAATATTGATAATCAGCTGGTTGTTCGGTTTTTTCTTGGGTAGCGCAATTTCTACGACAGCCGGACAAACAGCCGAATGGGATATCGTAATTGCTGCTTTTTTAGTGATGCTGACAGAAGTCGGTAGCAGGATATTCTATGGTCGTACCGTCCAAGAGCGAAGAGCTTTATGGGTAGAAGCGCTGAACATTCTTAAAATTGGTCTGATCTACAGCCTGTTTCTCGAAGCCTTCAAGCTGGGATCGTAAGGGATGGTTATCAGTAAACAGTATTAAATAATACTCAATTACCGACCACCAACCACTTACTTCCCAGACTGTATGCGAGTTAGAAGCTCGTAAAAAGGTTGCCAATTATCTTCTTGAACAATTGGTTCCCAGATTGATTCAATAACTGGTCTCAAGATCGCGGTTTGGGGATTGTAACGAATTAAAGTTTGCGCGATCTCATTGATTTGTTCTCTATCAAAATTGTTCAGTAACTTATGGTATAAAATACACCAACTATCAAAGAGTTGTGACGTGCCTGATATCGGTACAATACCTGAATCTACCATAATCAAACTGGGATCGTCGCGCCATGTAGACGAAAACGTGCGAGCCATCTCATAAAAAAACTTATGATATTCAACTTTGCTCTCCTGCAAAAATTGAATTGTTAACTTAAAAAGTTCCAACGCTTCTGGATGCTCGATTTTCTCAAAACCCAGCTTTTTCAACATTAAAGAGCGGTATTCATGATGATAATGCTCGTCAAAACTTGCCAAACCAGCTTCCATATCAGATGGTTCGATAATAGCTTTTAAAGATTCTTGGAGTGTTTCTAAATTCCATTTACAAATACCTGGTTGATGGCTGTAGCAGTAGCGTCCATAGTAGTCGAAATAAGCAGCCGTAAAATTGGGTTGATAGCTGGTAATAAAAGCATAGGGACCGTAATCAAAACTTTCCCCCGTAATTGACATATTGTCAGTATTTAACACTGCGTGACAAAAACCAGCAGCCATCCACTGTCCTACGAGTTCTGCTGTTCTTTTGACTAACTCTGTATAAAACAATGCATATTTTTCTTTTTCATCTACTAAATGTCGATAATACTGCTCGATGACGTGATCTAATAGTTTCTGGGCTAAATCGGGACGCCGAATATAATGAAGTCGTTCAAACGTACCAAATCGGATGTGCGAGCGATTCATCCTGACTATAACTGAGGAACGCGTAGGAGAGGGTTCATCACCGCGCCACAGGGATAACCCTGTTTCAATCATACTCAAACATCGCGACGTCCGTACACCCATGTGATGCAATGCTTCTGCTGCTAGAACTTCCCGTACTCCGCCTTTGAGAGTCAGCATTCCATCTCCACCACGAGAGTATGGAGTTTTACCAGAACCTTTGGTACCAAAATCGTATAATACACCATCAGTTCCACGGACTTGTCCGTAGAGAAATCCTCTACCGTCACCCAAAAAAGGGTTGTATTCGCCAAATTGATAGCCGTGGTAACGAAGTGCTAACAGTGGTGTTCTTCCTTCAAATTTGCCAAAGGCTGTGATAAAGTGATCGTCTGTCACATACTCAGGATTTAGCCCCAAGCGGCTCAGGAGTGAATTGTTACGCCAACGTAATATGTGTTGGGGAAATTCTGCTGCGGCGACTTCATCGTAATAATCATTACCTAAAGCTTCGAGAGCGCTTTCGTAGTTGAGGTTGAGGAAGGGATTGCCAGAAATCTTATTGTTTGCTGTTTCAGCTAGAGCCATTAGACTTGTGTGCGATTTGGTGTAAAATGTAGCCAGTCTGGGGCGATAGATTAAAAAAATTGAACTGAAAAACTTCTTCTTTAATACTATCTTCTCGTCAGCCTTCAGCAAAAGTTAGATCCCCAACTTCTTAAAAACTGGGGATTGAAATGCAGTCAATATCAATTTCTCGAATTTCGGTTGGTGGGTGATGAATCTTCAGAGAGGATAGCGTTGATTTTTCGTCGAGAAGCTTGAACTATTGTTTGTATACGCGCTCTTTGTGTAGGTGTTAGTTTTACCGATTGCATCAGTTGAGTGAAATTCTGACGCGATCGCAAACCTTGAACCATTTTGCTTTGTTGAACTTGGGTAAACACAGCTTCCACCTCTTGGTATGCTTCTTCTTTGAGGGCTTGTATTTTTTGACGCTGTTGCGGAGTTAGTCTTTTTTCAATACGTGGTAAGGCGTATCCTAAAGCTTGTATCGTCAGTGGAACGAGTATATATGAAGGAAGCGGTCTGGCTAGTGCTGCAGACGGTATTCCCGATAAGACGGTAATTAGAACAAAAGACGTAAAAAATACAGATAGGCGGTTTGTATATTTGTAACTCATTGAGAAAGTTTCCTACAGGATTTCGTAGAGATTCAAAGACTAATTCTTTAAACGCCAATTATAGTTGGTAATGCTGGTAAGAATGTGATCTTCCCATTTTTCATGAATGAGCAAATAATCTCTGGCATAGCCTTCTATGACAAATCCCAGCTTTTTCAAGACATTACCGCTACGGCGATTGTGAGGCATATAGTTAGCCATAACACGGTGCATATTTAATTCTTGAAATACATATTGAATGGCTGCTTGCAGTGCTTCTACCATATAACCCTTTCCTTGTTCGGTTTCTGCAAGCCCGTATCCAACATTACAATACTGGGCGGCTCGTCTTGTGAAGTTACTAAAGTTAATCAGTCCAATAATTGTTTTTGGATCGTTTTGCAAAAAAATAAATAGTCTTAAAGATATGTCATTTAGAAATTCTTTGCGATCGCTGTCTATCCTCCAAGACCAATAATCCTCAGTAAAGAACCCTTCAGCCCAAGCCGGAGAGTAAGGAGTTAAAAAAGTTTTGTTATCTGTATAAAATTTTAGAATTGCCGAAATATCTTCTTTAGTCGCTAACCTTAGCAAAAGACGCTCGGTTGTAATAAGTGGCAGTTCCATTTTTATCGCTATCAATAACTAGAATGACAACATTTTCTAATTTTTCTGTAGTATTGACAACTAAATTTAAGTTTTTTATCTTTCCAAGAAGACAGGCATCATATAAAAATCCTATTTAATAGGTAAAAATTGCTGTTATCCAGATTCCGGACATCTCAAAAAAGTCAGTCATTTCACTTTTCGGGAAAATCACCGATCGAAATTTTAAGTACTGTTCGGCAAGCGCTCCTCTCTGATGCGGGAAACCCGCAGGCGAAGTACGCTCCCCTAGGGGAGCATCCCAATGAATGCACATTACCCTCAGAATAGAATTCTGGGGCTATACAATTTAAGTCCACCTACGTGGACTTAAATTGTATAGCTGCGATTTCAATCGCAAGCGTGTTTTTTCACTCATTGGGATGTTCCCTCCCCTAGATATATTTCAAAAATCAAATAGGATTGCCATACAACTCAATGATATCTTTAGATTTTCCGTAGCGAACTATTAATAGAACCTGTACAATCAGGGGAATGCATTAAACACAAAACTCTGATATTAAGAACATTAAAGTGATGTCAGTAGCAATAAGATACGATTGGCAAGAATCAGAGATACAAGCAATATATAGTACTCCATTGCTAGAGCTTATCTATCAAGCAGCTAGTACACACCGTCAATACCACGATCCCAAAAAGATACAAGTTTGTAAACTGATATCAATCAAAACAGGGGGTTGTCCGGAAGATTGTGGTTACTGCGCTCAGTCCTCGCACTACAAAACAGAAGTCAAGCCACAAGCACTCTTAGAAAAGGAAACAGTGGTGGGAATTGCACGACAAGCACGCCTAAACGGGGCGAGTCGGGTGTGTATGGGCGCTGCTTGGCGAGAGGTGCGCGACAATTCTCAATTCGAGCAAGTGCTGGATATGGTTAAGGAAGTTACGGCTTTAGGCGTAGAAGTCTGCTGCACTTTAGGTATGCTTACAGAAACACAAGCCAAGCGCCTCGAAGAAGCAGGGCTTTACGCCTATAACCATAACTTAGATACTTCTCGCGATTACTACAGTACTATTATTACCACCAGAACATACGACGATCGCCTCAACACAATTAATAATGTTCGTCAGACAAACGTTACAGTATGCTCTGGAGGTATACTCGGTCTGGGTGAAACTGCAGGGGATCGAATATCCATGCTACACACTCTAGCAACCCTACATCCTCACCCAGAATCCGTACCAGTGAATATTCTTTCCAAGGTTGAAGGGACACCTTTAGAAAACCAATCAGATGTTCCCATTTGGGATATTCTGCGGACGATCGCCACAGCCCGAATTGTTATGCCAACTTCTGACGTTCGGTTAAGTGCCGGTAGAGCAAAACTGTCACAAGTTGAACAAGCACTGTGCTTCCTAGCAGGAGCAAATTCCATCTTTTCCAGCGATGACGGACATATGCTAACAGTGACAACTCCCTGTCCGGGTTATGACAGCGATCGCGAAATGTTAGATTTGCTTGGTTTGGAAATGCGCCCTCCTTTCACTCGTCAGGAGAAAGTTGCCAAGGAAAGCCTAGTCTTGTAAATTATGCTCGCGCAAAGGTGCAAAGTCGCAAAGCTGGTTTTTTGGCGTCTTTGCGCCTTTGCGTGAGATTCAAAAATTAGAGAATTTTGGCAGCACGCAAACCAAACAGTAAACCAACCGCAATACCAGTGAACACGGCTAAGAATCCTACGTAAGCGATCGCAGCAAACATTTGTGTTTCTCCACATTCATTTATAAATCTATTGAAACATTTATCCGGGCTGACACTCAACTATCTTCCTTGTCCCCCCCATCTCCCCCATCCCCCTCATCCTTAAGGAAGATATATCCAAAAATTAGACAGAAAAGAAAATAAAAAGGGTCTAACATTCAGGAATCGATAATGCCTATGCTGTAGAATACAGCCCGATAGTGCTTGGAAAGGGGTTTGGTAATGGCTTCTGTTATTGACGTGAATCTACCGCAGCAGTCCTATGAAATTGCGATCGCACCCGGCGGTCTGGATAAGCTGGGTGAATATATGACTCATCTAAAGCTGGGCAAGAAGGTACTTATAGTTTCAAACCCAACATTATTTAAGCATTATGGAGAAAGGGCAATTGGCTCTCTAGAAACTGCTGGATTTGAAGTCTCAAGCTGCGCCTTACCACCAGGCGAACGCTATAAAACCTTAAACTCAGTGCAAAAAATTTACGATACTGCTTTAGAAAATCGTATAGAACGCTCATCAACAATGGTGGCATTAGGAGGTGGCGTTATTGGAGATATGACTGGCTTTGCAGCAGCTACTTGGTTGCGGGGGATTAACTTTGTACAAGTACCAACAACACTCCTAGCTATGGTGGATGCATCAATCGGTGGCAAAACTGGTGTCAATCATCCCCGAGGAAAGAATTTGATTGGTGCATTCCATCAACCGCGCTTGGTTCTTATAGATCCAGAAGTCCTAAAAACTTTGCCAGTGCGGGAGTTTCGTGCGGGAATGGCAGAAGTGATTAAATACGGTGTCATTTGGGATGCTCAATTATTTAGCGAGATGGAACAGAGCAAACGTCTTGACCAAATGCGCTATATCAAACCCGAGTTAACAGACAGTATCTTGACGCGCTCTTGTCAAGCGAAAGCTGATGTCGTTAGTAAAGATGAGAAAGAAGCAGGGCTGCGAGCGATTCTCAACTACGGACACACCATCGGTCATGCAGTAGAAAGCTTGACAGGTTACCGTGTTGTCAATCACGGTGAAGCAGTTGCTATTGGTATGGTAGCAGCAGGGCAGATTGCAGTAGAACTGGGAATGTGGCAAAAAGAAGAGACAGAACGTCAAGATTCCCTGATTCAAAAAGCAGGTTTACCAACTCAACTGCCATCCGGGTTAGATATTGACGCCATAGTTGATGCTTTGCAACTAGATAAGAAAGTGAAAGCTGGTAAAGTCAGGTTTATTTTGCCAACACAGATTGGAACTGTAACAATTACCGATGAAGTGCCATCTGATACAATTAAGCAAGTGTTGCAAAGGATGATAACTGTAGAATAAATAGTAGATGAAAAAAAAGAAGCAGAAATTTTAAATCATCAACTATGCTACAACCACTATCTAGTCGAATTAGTTTTCAAGAATTTATCGAATGGAAACCAGAAGGGAAACGTTATGAACTACATGATGGAATAATTGTCGAAATGGCACAACCACTTGGAGAACATGAAGAAGTCACTGGCTTTTTAACTAAAAAATTGGGTACGGAGTTAGATCGGTTAAGTCTTCGCTACCTAATCCCTAAAACAGCATTAGTTAAGCCTTTAGAAAATGAATCAGCTTATTCACCAGATATTTTGATAGTTAACAAAGATAATTTGCAGTTTGAACCTTTCTGGAAAAAAGAATCTACTGTAACTCAGGATGCATCTATTCCTTTAATAGTTGAGGTCGTTAGTACCAACTGGCGGGATGACTATTATATTAAGTATGCTATTTACGAACAAATTGGTATTCCAGAATATTGGATTGTCGATTACTTGGCTTTAGGTGGACGCTCATTCCTTGGTAACCCTAAAATACCCACTATCTTTATTTGCTCGTTAATAGAAGGTGAATACCAAATGACTAAATTTAGAAATAACGACCGTATTCATTCTCCAACATTCCCAGAATTAAACTTAACTGTTCAACAGATATTTAATGCTGATTAGAGAAGTCAGTGGGGAAATTGATGAAGAAGAGTGGAGGTTACTTAGGCTGTGAGTAACGTCCCACAATTTTTTTTGGAAGATTTTGTTAAAAAGTTTGACAGCGTTCTAAAGCAGCAGCACGTATATATCGATTAGCATCTTTAGCCAGATGTTGTAAAGTCTTTCGAGGTGTTTGAGGATGTAGTGCAATTATATAGCGTTCGATCCATACTAAAGATTCAGCATTTTTTTGGAGAAAACTTGGCGAGACATTAGTATCTAATAAAGCCAGTAAGTAACCCAAAGAGTAGCTTTCTTTATGATAGATTTTGTCAATTAATCGTAAAAAATCTTCTTTTGTTAAATTGGGATTCATTAATATAGCGTAGCGAACCTTGTCATCAGAATCTTCAGCTAATCTTTCTAAAATGTGTAATGGCGTTGTAGCTTCTCTAGCAACATTAAGACGAACTTCGGAGTCTGTACTTTTAGCTAGTATTTCTAAAATTTCAACGTTAACATTTCGATGTTGAACAAGAAGAATAAGTGTACAATGATCATTATTTCCACGCAAAGCGATTTTTTTCAATAATTCTGTAGGTGTACTGGGGTTACGTGCTAAACTAAAGTCATTACTACTGTTTTCTGCTAACATATCGAAGACACTAGTTGGAAGATTTGGATTACCAACTAAAGATAAATTGACAAAATAACTATTTTGCTGGGCTAAATCTCTTAAGATTTTTTCAGGAGCATTAGGATTTTTAGCTACAGAACATTCTATCTCCCAATCATCATTAGCGAGTTTAGAAAGAATATTTTTAGGTGTGCTGGGATTTTTAGCTACATTAGCAACAATTCCTTTGTTAGAAGATTGAGCCAATTTTTCAAGAATATAAATTGGTGTATTAGGATGTGTGGCAACAAAAAGTTGCCATTCATCATTCTTTTTTTGTGCCATTTTTTCCAAAAATTGACTGGGGATTTTAGCTCTTTTAAAAACTTCGCGTTCGGGATAACTTGTAATAAGATTAATACAGTCTCGTCTTTTGATTAAATTATCCAAGATTTTACTTAATATTTCTTCTGGCAGATAAGGATTTTCAAGCATTGCTGTTTTTATTTTAAAATGCTTGTCTTCCTCTGTTAACAATTGGGTTAAGGTATTAATATCGGTAGTAGTTCTCGCTAATGAAAGTTTTTCCTCAATAGCTAAAATTTTACGTTTTTTTCCTTGCTCTGGAAAACGAAAAAATTTTTCTAGAACTACACGATAAACATTTTTATATGTCAAATCTTCTGGCGAATCTTTGACTGTATTTTGAAATAAAATATCTATTTCGGATTTAAAAATTTTTGTCAAAAATTGCTTGTAACTGGTGTCAGTATAACGAGTTGAAATAATATATTTCAGAACTTCTTCTTGCCATCCGTGCTTCAGTTCTTGCTCCCAATTTACATGAAAATCTATGTTTAATAAAATATCCCATGCATCATAATATTCATTTTCTCGCCAAGAATGCTGATAGTAGGAATGTGATGGTTCATCAAATATTTCAAATAAGTTTACTAGGTAGTAGAGAGAAGTTTTAGGATTCATTAGCATTGATAAAGCAATTTTCCTATTGTTTTGTTTCGAGGCAAAATCAAATAAGAAACTTGGAATTTGCTCGTATTTTAAAAGTGTTACCAAAGTTTCAATTGGAATGTCTTTGACGAAATTAGGATTTTCTAAAAATAAAATTTCTAAAATAGGATTCGATAAGAAATCTTCTGGAAATTCAAGTGCTAAGTTCCACAAAATATGGATAGGAGTATTTGGATTTTGTGCTAATGTCTTTCTAATATCTGGATGGAAATTATAATATAGTTGAGCTAATACTTGAGGTGGAGCATTAGGATTTTGAGCAACGATCGCGGCTAAATTTGTATCCATTGCCGCTAATTCTTGTAGGCGATCGCCAGATGTATTTTTATTTGCTGCTTCTTCTATTAACTTTTTGTCCATATTATTTTCCAAAAAATAGTTTTACTCATTACTACCTGCCTACTAAAATGTGAGGCTCTGCCTCAGGTTGCAGAGCGGGTGCAGGAGGCGGAGCCTCTTCTTAAGGTATCCCAGGCTGAGCTATCGGAACGAGTGATGCGAGGAGGCTCCCAGATCCCCAGCGTCTCAAAGAAGTCGGAGAGCGGAGCAAACTTAGCCGTCAAATTTTTTCTTCTTTCCGGAGGTAGAGACAGACGAGGGGGATATAGAGATGGTAGATGCACCCTAATTGCCGCCCTCAGTCTGTGGCTGAGGGCTTTTTTATCGGAAAATTTGAGGCAATAAACTTGGAGCCATCAACAAAGCATAAAAAATAAATCCAAAGAATAAAGTTGTTAAAACAGTAAAAATATAACCAAGGCACATTAATAAACCATCAGATTCTATCGTAGCTACTGCAAGCAGCAATATTCCAACGGTGGGAATGGGATTGGTGAAAGGAATTGGTGAAATCAGTAGAAGAATTAACCAAGAAATACAAAGTCCGTTGATTCTCCAAATAAAAGGATGGTTTGCAATTGTTGCCATCCTGGGACGGGTGATTTTTTCTAACAATCTAGTGACTCGTCTCAAGTTTTGTAGAAGTATTTCAACAAAAGCCCGAGGGAATTTATACTGAGCTATTTTTTGCGGTAGCCAAGGCGATCGCCTTCCCAAAGCCATCTGTACTGATAGTATTAAACCAGCACCACCAAAGGGACCTGTTAAACCGGGTGGGATGGGAAATAGGAAAGGCAGTACCAATAATACAATCACCAGGCAAAATCCTCGCTCTGAGGTTTCAGCCAATATATCCCCAAGGCTAAGTGGCTGTTCGGATAGCCTTTGCAGCAGGGACTTAATATCTTGAGAGAATTTGAGGTGCATTGAGCGTGCGTGAATGGTCACTGGTCACTAGTCTCTGATGGAACAAATACACTTAAAGATTGGGGAAGAACGCGGAATTGAGCGGGAGTATATGTTGTTATTTCACCATCAGTATTGATAGGGCGTGGTTTTCGAGTATACACTTCAATGTGTTCGCCTGAAAGAGAACGAACACCAGACCAATGAATGTGCCGTCCTTGCCGCATTGTAGGTATGATAGGAATTATTTGCCACCAGTGTCGAATCTCCAAACTGTACAAATCCAATCTTCGATCGTCAATTGAGGCATCATGAACCACTGCCATACCGCCGCCGTAATAGCGACCGTTACCTACAGCAATTTGTACCGTTTTCACTTGAATTGATTGACCATCGATCCGAATTTCTGCACTAAAAGGTCGCGATTCCCAAATGACTTTTACTGCAGCGATCGCATAGGCAAATATTCCCCAACGCTGCTTGGCTTCTTTCGTTAGTTTCTCGGTAATTTGTACGCTCAATCCCAAGCTAGCAACGTTAAAAAAGTGCTTGCCATTCACTTCACCTAAATCAATGCGTGCAATTTCTCCTTTGCCAATAACTTTGCAAGCCTCAGGTATAGAGTTGGGAATTTTCAAAGTTCTAGCTAAATCGTTAGCAGTTCCTAGAGGCAAAATTCCCAGTGGTAAACGAGTCTCAACCAAAGCATCTACCGCAGCATTGAGGGTTCCATCACCACCACCAATAATGATTAAATCAACTTCTTGCTGGTAGCGAAGAATCATTTCATAGAGATCTTGTGGTTTTTGGGTAGTTTCTTGAATCAAAACCAAACCCAATTCTTCAAGACAACGAATCGCTTCTGGTAAGCGTTTTTCTCCCTTACGGGCTTGGCTATTAACTAACAGCAGTGCGCGGTTTTTCATTGGGCGGTTGTAACTGGGTCCATAACTAAAATATATTTCTTGTGGTTGGTAATGCCTACCCTACTCATATTTCCATCAATATTACTTAATCTTTTTTATTGGGTTGTGCATACAACAGCAAAGATTAATTCACTATAAATTTTCAACTCTCAATCCAAAATAGGTTAAAACTAATTCATCTGAACCGCTATTTACCACTTCATGAAATTCTCCCGGTTCAACAGCAACACAACTTCCCGGAACAAGAGGGTATTCTCGCTCGCTAATGCGAATGAATCCAGAACCGGATTCCACAAAGAATACCTCACACATATCCTTATGGGCGTGGGCTGGTGCTGTTTGTCCGGGAGCAAAACGGGATTGAGAAAAGTTGGTAAGGTGAGGCAAATCGCCATTACGCAGCATCACCTTTTTCTTAATTTTAGGATTGTGGGAAACGGGTTCTTCTGGTAAGTCATTGAGAGAGGTAAATTTCATTCGGGTTCTTGTTCGGGTCTCAAATCATTGGATATCTCTACAATACCCCTATATCCATCCATCCTTACCCTCTGACCATCTTGCAATATCCATGTAGCACTTTTAACATCCATAATTGCGGGAATTCCATATTCACGAGCAATGATAGCGCCGTGAGAAAGCCTTCCCCCTGCCTCAGCAATCAATCCACCCGCTCTCACTAACAAAGGAGCCCATCCAGAATCAGTATAAGGAACTACCAGAATAGTATCCTTATCGACATCTAAGCTAGCTTGTAAGCTTCGCAACACCTTTACCCTTCCTTCGACTTGTCCGGGACTAGCAGGAATACCTTGCAGGACTTGATCGGGCAAAGCGATCGCACTTCGGAACGGAAATTTGGGGGGGTCGTTACCGTAAACTAACAAAGGCACTGGCTCTAACTGACTGTCGCAGTCAAGTTCGTTTCTTCTTAATTTCACCAAATCGTGTAATCTATCCACAAAATCTGGCTCAAAACCTTCCACGAGACGCCGTATTTCTTCAAAATCCAAGAAAAATATATCTCCTGGTTCTTCCAGCAAACCGGATTTCAACCACATTTGTTCTAAGGTAACAAAACACCAACGCAATTCAGCTAAAAGTCGGGAGTATACCTCGGTCACTCGCCCCTTTAAATCGACACGGCTTTGTACAATACCTCTTTTTTTCTTGCCTTTTTGTTTGGCTGGTACTGGTTCGCTCAGCTGCATGAACTGCACGAACAAGTTCCTGACTGGCGATGGATCTTCCCGCCAAGTGGGGATAGCAATATCAGTTCCGACTTCACTTAAGTAACCGTATTGACTTAGCAAATGCTCAAATTGTGAGAGAATTTCTTGTCCTTCAGGCGTCTGCTCTAACTCCTCAAATGCCTTATCTGGATTGAGATCGGGTATTATTCTGCGGGAGGAAGCAGCTAATTCTTGGAGACTTCGCAACGCCGCTATTTCTGGAGTTTTGCTATTGTCAAGTTCCTCATCTTTTACTCGAAACATTGCTTGCCGCAATGCCGCACTCAAAGGAGCCATAATACTATAGTAAGTCGCACGGCGAAGCAATTCCAAAATCTCTTCTATTCTGGCGACTAACTTCACCGGGTCGAGATCTTCTACTGACTCCTGGCTTAACTGAGACAAAGCAGGAGCAAACCACTTGCGGTTGTCCCATTGAAAATCCATTTTTAAACAGATTTCTCGCCAAACTAACCGTAACAATCCAGGCAAATTGCGTAAAGTTGTCTCTACCGGGGGCTTACTCATTTTTGCTCCCCGTGTTAGAAACTCTAGACTTTCGGGAGGTAAACCCATACGCTGGAATATGTCTCCCAACAACGAAGCGTTAAAGTAAGCTCTGGAGTAGTGTAAAGTTGCTGTTTTGTTAAAATCCAACCCTACAGAACGTTCGCCCAGAACCAAAGCAAAAATTCCTCCCCAAACACCACAAGTTAACGGACGATTGATCGACCAAGTGAGCGGACGAATCAGTCCTGGAATAACTTCTGCTGCAATTTTCCGAGTCCAAATCGGTAGCAGTGTTGTTATTGGGCGTGCTTGTAACACCCACAGAGTTTTACCGTCAAAAGTCCATTCTATGTCTTGAGGAATTCCGTGGTAACGCAACTCAATGCGCCGACATAGATATGCAACTTGCTTGATTAAAGCAGGTGGGATGCTTCCTTGACCTTCTAGTTCTATCGAACTGAGGTTGTCTGTATCCGCAATATATGCACGATATTGTTCTGGCGTAGTTCGTCCGGAAACTACCTGAGTTGCATTTCCCGGTAATGCTTCGATGACAACAGCATCACCTTGCTTGGTAATGGGATCGCGGGTAAAAGCAACTCCAGAGTAGACTCCCTGTACCTGTTGCTGAACAAGAACTGCCATTGCTCCATCATAGACTCCGCGATCGCTGCGGTATTGTACTGCTGATGAACTATTGTAGGAAGCTTGACAGCGTGCGATCGCATCGCTCAATTCCTTCTTTGTCGTCACATTCAACACCGTGACATACTGACCTGCAGCCGAAGCCTGTTCCGTATCCTCTCCTATAGCTGAGGAACGAACGACAAGGGGAAATAAACGCGATGGCTGAAGCAATTCTATTAATGGTGAGGGATCGTCATAAGGAGCCAGTACCCATCCCTTTGGAACTTGATAACCCCAACGCTTCACTTCTGCAAGTCTGGCTGCTTTTTGTCCGACAACACTAGCATCTAGATCGTCATCCAGGGTCAGAGTATCTTGTTCGCCACGGAAAAATTTAAATGCTGCTTGCGTGTCCGGTTGCGCCCGTTCAACGGGTAAGTCCAAATCATCAGGCATTTGTTTGTAAATCCAACCCAGTAAAGCCGCTAATGCAACCGCAGCTAAAACGTGGGATGGGTCTTCGCTATGCAAAATCCCCACAAGCAGTGGAAACAAAATTAAAATCCCGAATTTTGCCAGTTGTCTGGAGCGGACAATCGTAAAACTAACGCTAGCTAGCAAAAGTACAAATGTTGCCGCTAGAGGATCGTGTACGGCAAATCCCCAAACCACATTTGTCGTACCTGCGCCTCGACCTGCTATATATCGCCCTAATACCAAGGCAATTAAAGCAACGAGTTCCCACGCCGATCCATCTTTGAAAATAACACGGGCAAGTAAGACAGCTGCAATACCTTTAAGCGCTTCTGATACGACTGCCAGCACTCCTACCAAGGTACCACCGTGGTAAAAGGCAGATGAGACACCAATGTTCCCTGTCCCCAATTGTGCTATCTTCCGCTTAGCTAGGGCTTGGGTAATCCAGGCAATAAGCGGTAGCGCACCCAGGAGGGGACAGATAATACAAATAATTACAATACCCCAAAGTTCTAGCATTTTTGATTTTGATTTTAGATTTATTGTTAATCCAAAATCTAAAATCTGAAATCTAAAATTTTCCTTAAATTATAAAATAACAAGACTTGCGATCGCACTTTCACCCAATAGCCCAGTTAGGTCTTGGGTAAGCGATAAGACTTAAGCTCCCAGTCATCCCGAACTTAACAACTGCGATTGAAAACAGCTAGGAGTCGGTTCGAGATGACCTCTTTAGGATAACTTAGCGTCTCAATGGCTGAGAGTCCGCTAATCAAACATTAGTGGACTGCGTAGGCAGCTTGTAGCGCCCAAATGATGAGTGCTGCAATCGCTCCCAGAAGTACCACGGAGAAGGTGGTGACTAGTCTTGGGGAGTCAGCGCCATCAAATTTCATGATTCCTCGATTTAAGTCGGACATAGCTTTATCAGCCTACTCCATAGAACTCGATCAAGTCGATTGTAGTCGTTGGGTTCGCATTTTCTGCAAACTTTCTGCTAATTATTATGATTCAACTTTGATAGTGTTGACATCGACATAATTACTTATACCAAAAGGTATGGCATCTTCTTTTATACAGGATGATACTTGGTACTTTTTACAGAAAATAGTGTAAGTTGGAACTCTTTCTATCAAATTTTTATTTACAAAAATTTACTAGAGGTCTGTAGTAGTGAAAGCTTTTCTCGTTGTCAGTGTGGTAATTGTTATTGGATTATTTGTTGTTCTGGAGGTGGGATTGCGCTGGTTGTTTGGTTTTGGCAATCCCCTCACCTACATTACAGATGAGAAAATTGGCTATTTATTAGCCCCCAACCAGCGTACCAAGCGCTTTGGCAATCGTATCGAAATTAATGAGTATTCTATGCGAGGCGCACCAGTAAAAACATCTATTTCATCTTCTACCTTACGAATACTCCTGTTGGGTGATTCTATTGTTAACGGAGGGTGGTGGACTGACCAGGATAAGACTATTTCTAGCTTAATGAGTTATTCTCTCCCACCAGTTATTCCCAGCCGTTTTTCACAAGTAGAAGTACTTAATGCTTCTGCTAACTCTTGGGGTCCCCGAAATGAATTGGCTTACTTGCACAAGTTTGGGAATTTTAACGCTCAAGTTGTGGTGTTGGTCATTAACACAGATGACTTGTTCGCAACGGCTCCGACTTCGTTACCAGTCGGACGCGATCGCAACTATCCAGAGCGAAAACCACCTTTTGCTATGGCGGAATTCTTGAACCGTTATGTGTTAAAACCAAAACCCATTCCAGAGTTGGAGGCTTTGCAGAAAGAAGGCGGCGATCGAGTCGGTATGAATTTGGATGCTATTGGTAAAATTCAAGCATTTGCACTACAAGGGAAGAGTCGATTTCTACTCGTGATGACTCCTCTGCTTCGTGAAATCGGTCAGCCGGGACCGAGAGATTATGAAATTAAGTCACGCGATCGCCTTAATGAGTTTTGTCGAGTACAAAACATAACTTACATAGATTTTCTGCCCGTGTTTAATTCTACTCAATCTCCTAAAGCATTGTATCACGACCACATTCACTTAAATTTACAGGGAAATCAACTCGTAAGTCAAACCATCGAAAAGACTCTTATTGAGATGTTGAGTTATGAAACATTAATAAAATAATTGTATCTGAATTATGAACTTATTTTAATGAACCAGAAAACGCAGACCTGTAGCGCTGACTCACCAGTAGAGAAGGCAAGTATACTTCCATTAAGTAAATGCTCCAAAAGCAAAAAAATCTAGCAGAATAAATAATACTGTAAGTACTTTCTGAGAAGTCAAGTTGCTAGCAGCTAAGCAAATTATATCGAGTGTGGTTTAAGAGAGGATTCCTTCATTCACAATTGCGAGGCAGACGATATGGATGTTAACGAGCTCCTGAGTCGATATGCAGCAGGAGAACGGGATTTTAATGGTATGAATTTGCATCAAGCAAATCTCAGCGATATTGATTTAAGTAGTGCAAACTTTGGTGGAGCAGATTTAAGTGGCGCAAATCTCACGGGTGCAGATCTCAGTGGATGCGATTTAAGCCGTGCAAATTTAACAGATGCCGATTTGAGTGGCGCTAATCTCATAGGTGCTAACTTAAGCGAAATCAACTTAATTGGCGCAGACTTAATCAATGTTAACTTAGAAAAAACTAACCTCAGTCGAGGTGATTTGCGGAGTGCAAATTTAGTGAGAGCAAATTTATGTGGTTCCAATCTTAGCGAGACTGAATTGAGTGGTGCTGATTTAAGTGGAGCTAATCTCACTCAGGCAAATTTAATTGGTAGCAACTTCAATGAAGCTGAATTAAGTGGTGCTGATTTAAGTGGAGTTACCGTGACTGAGTATGAAATGAGCGGAGGTAAGACACACACTGGCTTATCTCATAAATGGGTCACTTGGGCTGGAGGACGTTGAATAATTTAGTAGTTAGAGGTTAGTAGTAATTTTTACGACTAATTGTGTAGGGGCGCAATGCCTTACGCCCCTACGACTAATTACCAACCACTAACCACTAACCACTAAACATTTATTCAGCAGTGATGTAAGTTTCTGTTTGTTTAAATTTCTGCCAATGACTACTAACTGATTTTTAGGTGCGGTTGTCCATTCATCAGCATATAAATGGTAACGAGGTCCGCTAAGTTGAAAGATATGGCGTAATTCGCTATCATTGAACCAAAGAAATCCTTTTGCCCGAAAAACTTCTGCTGGCATATCTTCTGTAAGGAATGCCTCGAACTTGTTCATATCAAAAGGGCGATCGCTTTGAAAGGAAATTGACATAAATCCATCATTTTCTAAATGATGAGAGTGATGACCGTGATGGTGGTGATGCTTGTGAGGAGCGTGAGTATGGTCGTGATGGTGATTTTCGTAAGTGTCGTCATCAAAACCACAAATATCTTGTGAATTTAAGCCTACACCTAAAATTAATGGTAAAGGTACTTGACCGTATGTAGAGTGCAGAATTTTTGCACTCGCTTTGACATTATGGATGTAGGCTTCTAGTTCTTGCAGTTTTTCTGATGTGACAAGGTCAGTTTTATTCAGAAGAATAATATCTCCATACGTTAACTGTTTCAATGCCGCTTCACTTTGAAAATGCTCGGAGTTAAAAGCTTCTGAATCGACAACAGTCAAGATAGAATCAAGGTTTGTTAGGTCCCTAAGCTCTGTACCCAGAAATGTGAGAACAATCGGAAGGGGATCGGCAATACCGGTTGTTTCTATCACTAAATAATCTATGCGTTCTTCTCTTTCTAAAACTCTGTAAACTGCATCTACTAATCCGTCATTAATTGTACAACAAATACAGCCATTACTTAGCTCTACCATGTCCCGGTCTACAGAAACTAGTAACTGACTGTCAATGTTGATATCGCCAAACTCATTTACCAGGACGGCGACTTTTAAGTTTTGTTTATTTTTTAATATTTGATTTAAGAGTGTGGTTTTGCCACTCCCTAAAAATCCCGTAATGATGGTTACAGGCATTCCTCTCTTAGGAATATCGGAAACAGCATTCTTTGCAGGTACGGTTAATTGAGTCATAGAAAATCAATTTGTTTAGATATAGCAGGGATACTTGACGTTACACATAACGCTTGACCCTGAACCTTTTGAAAGGTTTAGAGCGCGGCGGTGTGTTATCTTTTGATTTCTAGCTTGTTTTCAGACACTCGTCAAGTATGATAATCTTTCTTGCAAGTAGTGAGAAAAGTATAGCGAAGAACACCAGGCAAGAAATAAAGTGTATGCTGTAGCTGTGAGTCACTCAGGCTCTAAAAGACAAGAGTTATTGCTTGAAAAGACTATGTCTCAAGTCAGTGTCCCTTCCACAGTCCGCACATACGACATTATTTGCTTTGGAGATGAAGTCCCTGGCATTCTTGCCTTAGTTTGTGCAGTAAGGGAATACTACCGTCAAAAGAATCAGTACCCTCGAACTCTACTCCTGTTTAAAGGAAATGCTAAGGTTGGGATCGGAGGTCATTTAGTACGGGGTCGATTGTCTTACCTCAATCGTTGTGTCGTACCTCCTGCAATTCGTCAATCGCTAAATTTAGAAATGTTTGGCGATCCCCCAGCAATCTATCACGAGTTTTTGCAACGGGCTGGTGTGGAACATATTGCTCTCGATCCAGACAAAGCAGATGCCGTGTTGCGAGAAATGTTGTATGAAGCGCGTGTGGAGATAGAGAGCAATATAGAAATTGAGTCTGCGATCGCAGAAGGAAAAAAAATCAAGGGAATCAAACTGACTAAAGATGAAACTTGTTTGGGAAAACAGTTTATTGATTGCACTGTCAATGCGGAATTGGCACTTTCATGTGGGGTGAAAAAACTGAAGGGATTTCAAACATTTGGTTTACCAGATTCAGAATTAGCCGTAACCTTAGTGTTTGAAACCTACGGGTTGAGTATTGAAAAACTCCAGAATTTAGAGTTAGATTATTTGCAATTTTTAACAAATCCAGTCGATCCAGAAGCCAGAAAGTGGATAGATATTGCAGCAGGTGGGAGTGCAGCGATCGCAAAACAGTTAAGAGAAGACTTACTAGATGAAGATGGTAATCTCAAAACAATGATAGTTGGCAAAGATTATATAGATATACGCAGTAGGGCGATATCTATTGCCTATCATGCTGTGAGAGGGACACCTATCGACATAGAATCTGGCAATGCTGTTTTTGACAAAGGCAAGATAACAATTTTATCTAAAGGTCGATTGTCTTGGAATGCTTTGTTATATAAAGTGAATGCCGAACAAGCAGAAGGACTCGCACGGGCTAAAGCCAAACCAACTTTAGAAATACTCAACGAGATGCTGTTTGTAAGGAAGTGGTTTGAAAGCATTGGTGCTTCTGAAGTTAAACACGCACCCGAACTCTATATCAGGCACGCAGGTAATATTTTAGGAGCAGTTAAACCCCTGTGTGGATATGAAATGCTAGCAGGTGGCGTACCTAAAAGAGAAGCATTAGGAACCTTTGGCTACCATTTCAACACTCGCAGTGGAATTGAAGGTTTAGATCGCAAAGTCACTGAAAAAAGTTTTGACCGCAAAGTGTTAGAAAACCCACCGCTCTTTAACATTGGCATTCAGCATGCTTTGATTAAAGATGTACCTAACTTAGCAGTCATTAGTCCTGCATCTGGATTTATTGGTTATGCCTGTCTTCCTGGGAGAATTGTAGAATTCAACAGTGCTGTCGGTCAGGGAGTGGGAATTGCTGCAGGAATTGCGATCGCACAACAGCGAGATTTGGCGGAGATTTCTAACTTAGAAGTACGAAATGTGCTAGCACAAACAGGGCGATTATCTCAAATTTACGGTACAAGCAACGCTCATAAAGTAGAAGAACTCGAAGATTTTGAGCTTGAAATGGCTGTTCAAATTGGTTCTAATTTTACTCTCAACTCATTCATTTTTTAAAATGACTTTCAAGTCTTTTTGGTAGGAACTGCGGGAAATGATTTTTGTTCGGAATTTGTCTCCTCTTCTCTCTATTATCAAGAGAAAAGGAGGCGTTTTAATGATTTCAATGAAGTTGGAAGCCCCAACCTCAACGAAGCAGGTTAGGGTACTTCACGTTAGAACAGATGTGATACTTCTTGGTACTTACTCAGAGCCAACAAAGGAAAGACTTGTTGATAGAGGTGATATTTCAAATAGAAATGCCCTGGAAAGCCAGTTCCTGTAAACTCTGATTCGTACCAAGTGCCATCTGGTTTTTGTGTTTCTGTTAAATAATGGATTCCCCGTTGGATCGCTGTACGCGCAAACTTACCCGTTGCTTCACCTGCAGCTATTAATCCCAACACAGCCCAAGCTGTTTGAGATGCGGTGCTAGTTCCTTTACCTTTTAGGCTTGGGTCATCGTAGCTTCTACAAGTTTCTCCCCAACCACCATCAGTATTTTGACAGCCAACTAACCAAGCAGCACCTTTTTCAATCCGGACTTGGGTTCTTTCAGGAGCTATGAGAGCTAAAGCTGCTAAAACTCCACTGGTTCCATAAATATAGTTGACGCCCCAGCGACCAAACCAGCAACCTTCCGGTTCTTGCTCTCGCAAAAGATAGGTAATTGCTCGTTCAAGTTTGTCATCCTCAATAAACAGGTTACAGCCACCAAGCATTTCTAATACCCTGGCTGTAACATCTGCGGTATTTGGATCGATCATGGCTTTGAGATCCCCATAGGGGATCAGGTTGATCCAATCTTGGTCGTTATCCAGATCGAAAGCAGCCCAACCACCAGCCCGACATTGCATGGAAGCAATCCACTGAACAGCACGAGCGATCGCTGCTTGTTTCAATTTTTCGTTGGGAAGTTTGACTGCATCCAACGCCATGACCACCACGGCTGTATCATCTACGTCGGGATAAAAGCGGTTGTCAAATTCAAATGCCCAAGCTCCCGGTTTGCCTTGGCGATTTTTCACCGACCAATCACCGTAATCCAAAATTTGCTTGTTTAACAACCATTCTCCAGCTCTGACAACCGCAGGGTGATCTGGTGCTAATCCAGAAGCAACGAGCGATCGCATCACCCAAGCAGTATCCCAAACCGGGGAAACACAAGGTTGTACTGTATAGGTATTCTCTGTTTCAATAACAAAATTGTCAACGGCTCGCAATCCTCTTTGGACAATGGGGTCTGCAGCGTCATAACCCAAAGTGCGTAAAGCTAGCAGTGAATTGAGCATAGCAGGAATAATACCGCCCCAATCACCTGTTGTTTCTTGTCGCTCTAATGTCCATCGTTCTGCAGCCTGAATACCTTCTTCGCGGAAAGGCACTAAATTCAAGGTTTCTGCTAATTTAAAAGCATTATCAAGGAGGATGAATATATCTGTCCAATCACCTTGACGGGGTAACTCAAATTTAGCTTGCTCAACACCTTCGGTATAAAGTTCATCTAAAGAGATAGCTGGATTGGTGACAAACACTGGTTTGCGATCGAAAACAATCAGTAGTGGGACAGTACTTGACCTGGCCCAGCTAGACATTTCGTAGATATTAAATAAAAAATTGGAGGGTAATAACATCACCCAAGGTGGTAATGAAGGAATACCCCGCCAGTCGTAGCAACCAATTAATGCCAGGTGTAGCTTGGTAAAAATACGAGTCCGGCTGATACCACCGTGCTCTAAGATAAACTTCCGCGCCTTTACCATCGCTGGATCTGTTTCTGAAACACCAAGCAGTTTCAATGCCATGTATGCTTCAACTGAGGTACTGAGTTCGCCTCCATCCCCGTAAAAAAGTTCCCAACCGCCGTGGTCTCGTTGTTGAGCACGCAGGTACGCTTCTACTTTGTGTAACGCTCTTGTACTGTCCGTCCCCCAAATTTTATGTAGAAGGACGACTTCGGCAGTAATCGTAACATTTGATTCTAGCTCAGCCCACCAATAACCATCCGGATATTGAAGAGAAAGAAGATAATTCTGACTGGCTGCGATCGCTTTTTGTATACGGGAAACTGTCTGTTTGTCCTGAGTTTGCATAGTTTTCCGTTTCTCCTCACAACTTCCATACACGAGTAGTCTGTAGGCAAAATTATTTTCCTACTATAAGTTGCATTGTAATGGGTTTTTTATGTGGTCAAGAATTCAAAAGAAAAGTTTTACTATCAACGAGCAGTCATCCCAACAAATTGCCAGTTTTTTATTACAATCTTGCGTGACAAGAATTGTCTCTTGAAGCATTGCTATGGCTATTGTAGTGTGTTGTATATAGAAATATGAAAATACAATGAGCATTGAAATTGGGTTGTGGCTTTCGGTTCTATCCTTAACCATTTGGATTGTACTCGTAGGTTTTTGGGGTCAGTTTTGGCGGTGCGACCAACAATTGACAGGACATGAAACAGATTTACCCATATTCCCCAGAGTATGCGTTGTTGTACCTGCAAGAAATGAAGCCGATTTACTGCCAATTTCTTTGCGATCGCTCCTTACCCAAAATTATCCTGGTTCTCTCTCCGTTGTTTTGGTAGACGACCGAAGTACAGATGGAACTGCTAGTGTTGCTTTTAACATTGCCAATGAACTTAACAAAACCGAGCAATTAAAGGTTTTGATTGCCGAGCCACTCCCTCCTGGTTGGACGGGAAAGTTATGGGCGATACATCAAGGACTTCAGTATACAGAAACGCTCAAAGAGCCACCAGATTATTTTCTCCTTAGCGATGCCGATATTAAACATCATGTTTTGAATGTCCGTTCCTTAGTTGTGAAAGCGCAACAAGAAAATTTAGAGCTTGTTTCCCTGATGGTAAAACTGAGGTGCGAGCATTTTTGGGAAAAACTACTCATTCCAGCCTTTGTCTTTTTCTTTCAAAAACTCTATCCCTTCCCTTGGGTTAACGATCCCACAAAACCAACAGCAGCAGCAGCCGGCGGATGTATCTTGATAACCCGTGAAGCTTTATACGGAATTGGCGGTATTGAGAGCATTCGTACCGCACTTATTGATGATTGTACCCTAGCTCAGGCAGTGAAGAAGAGACGAGGGGCAGGGGAGGACAAGGTAGACCAGGGGGACAAGGTAGAAAATAATCCTATCTTGTCTGCACCTAATCCCGAATCGCCAATCCCAAAAACTTCATTAAGAGGTCGAATTTGGTTGGGGCTAACTCACTCAACCCATAGCTTGCGACCTTATACATCCTTGGAAACAATTTGGAATATGGTAGCCCGAACCGCTTTTACACAGCTACATTATTCTTTAGGGATGTTAATAGTTACTATATGCGGAATGAT
Organism: Tolypothrix bouteillei VB521301; assembly: GCF_000760695.4. Classification (GTDB taxonomy): domain Bacteria; phylum Cyanobacteriota; class Cyanobacteriia; order Cyanobacteriales; family Nostocaceae; genus Scytonema; species Scytonema bouteillei_A. Next base: position 8,970,658 of record NZ_JHEG04000001.1, read on the forward strand.
ACTTGTTTATGTAGTGCCACCTCTATGTGCCATTTCCGGAGCGATCGCCGGAAATTGGCTCGTAGCGATTGTGGGCTTATGTGGTTGGCTGCTTATGTCTTACGCCTACTTCCCCACAGTTAAATTTTATGGTTGTTCCCCTTTATTCGCATTTTGCTTAAGCGCGATCGCATCTCTGTACACACTAATGACATTAGATTCTGCGTTGCGTCATTGGCAAAAGCGTGGAGGAGCCTGGAAAGGACGAGTATATTCTCATTAGCTAATAGCTAATAGCTAATAGCTAATTGTTAATAGTTTCTCCATTAGCCATCAGCCATTAGCCATCAGCCTTAACCATTAACCATTAGCACTTATTATGACTTCTATCGCTCGTAAAAACTTACTTGAAGATGTTCCTCGCTTTCTTGTAGCGCAAGCAGGAATTATGTTTGCCGTTAGTTTAGTCACAATTCAAACAGGACTGCAATACGGCTTTGCCCGATCCTCTTCCCAGTTAATTTCTCAATCTCGTGCTGATATTTGGGTAAGTTCCAAAAATATGCAGCACATAGGGCTAACTACACCGATAAATTACGAGCAAGTGGCAAAAGCTCGTCAGGTAGCAGGTGTCTCTCAAGCTGAAGGAGTTATCATTCGCGGTGGGCTTTGGCACGAACTTGAGTCAGACAAAATAAGCGCAATCACAATGGTTGGTGCAGCACCGGGAGGAATGTTGTTTCCTACCTCTAATATTATCAATGGAAGTTTTAGCGCTCTCAAGGAACCTTATCGGTTTATCATCGACCAAACTAGCTTGAAATCCTTAAATTTACAAAAATTAGGTGAAGTAGGAGAAATTAATAATATACCTGCCAAGTTGGTTGGGTTTACCGAAGGAACTCAATCAATTGTTTTTGGGACTTTAATGTTCACCTCTTTGGAAACTGCGAACTCGTATGCTAATTACGGTTCACAGACAGCGTCTCCGAGCGGTGACACTGGTTCTTCTCCCAAAAAGATAGCATCCACAGACCCGATTAGCTTTATTTTGATTAGAGCAAAACCCGGTCAAAATATAGAACAACTCAAGCGGAAGTTGGAAGAAACTCTGCCGGATACGCGTGCTTATACTCGCGAGGCAATGGCTGAAGTGACACAAAGTTATTGGCAAGAACGATCTGGAATTGGATTTGTTCTCGGTATTGGTGCTGTGGTTGGGATTGTTGTGGGATCGGTGGTTGTGAGCCAAATTCTTTACGCTTCTGTCACAGATCATATCAAAGAGTTTGGAACGCTTAAAGCAATGGGAGCGTCTGATTGGTTTATATATAGTGTCATTATCGAGCAAGGACTGTGGATGGCAATTATAGGTTACATACCGGGTATGGCTGTTTGCCTGGGAGTAGCAGCCTGGACAGCAACGTCGCAGGGAATAGTGATTCTCATTACACCAACTTCAGCAGCTGTGGTTCTGGGTATTACAGCTTTGATGTGTGTTTGTTCGGCTATCTTTGCTATTCAAAAGGTAACTCGTGTAGATCCAGCCATTGTATTTAAAGGATAGCTTTCTTACAGTAGTTCTCCATACACACAAGAAAGTGGTATTTGCTACAAAATAGTAAGGAGTTTATGCCTGCGATTTAACGTACAAAACAATTTTTCACTAAAAAGTTGATATGTATAATATGCGAAGAATAGGAGAAAATGGCTGATTTTAAATTGAACTCTGATGAGTTAACAAATAACAGATATCATAGCTATACTTCTTCAGTAGCTGCTATTGCTGCTGAAAAAGTGGAAATGACTATTCAGTCCAAGCAGCAGAACTTTCAAATTCTTAAAGAGATTAACTGGGCAATCAAAAAAGGTGATATAGAAATTTTGATGGGACCGTCTGGTTCTGGCAAAACGACTTTACTCTCGATTTTAGCAGGGCTGCTAACACCCACATCTGGGAAGGTGTACCTCCTGGGACAAGAGATCACTAAAATGTCTAGAACTCAGCTCTCGCGCTTTAGAAGAGAGAATATTGGTTTTATTTTTCAAGATTTCAACTTATTTCCCGCACTGACAGCTATTGAAAATGTAGAAGCAGCCTTGAATGTGAAAGGATTTCGCGGAAGGCTAGCACGCAAACAAGCCCAAATTATGCTCGAACTTGTTGGATTGGGCGATAAAGCAAAGCAACTTCCTCGCGATTTGTCTGGAGGGCAAAAACAACGAGTTGCGATCGCGCGTGCTTTAACTGGTCAGCCACAGTTAATTATGGCAGATGAGCCAACAGCTGCTTTAGATTCTCATAGCGGGCATGTGGTAATGGAATTATTGCGCGGGCTGGCAAAAGAACAAGGCTGCACGGTTTTAATCGTGACTCACGATCCCCGAATTTTAGACTTAGCAGATGGAATTGCCAATATAGAAGATGGTTACCTCAAACAGTGAGGGTAAGTAAGTAAACTACCCCAACTTAGCTTGCGCTTTCAGCTGGGGTAGTTCACAGCTTGTTATGTAGTAAATGCGCGAAGCCACAATTAGAATCGTATAATCCAAGGCAGTTCTTCTATAACAGATCGTAAAGAATCAAGGTTCTTTTTACTAGCCAAAGTTTTTACTGCATTTAACAACTTCCCTTGCTTTACTGACTCATAAGCGTCGTGTACTGATACAGCAATATGTTGCATAAGGCTCGGATCTCTGTAGCAGTTAATCATGCATTTTGTGCAACCATCACGCACAAGCTTGGAGCTATCGAACTCGTAAATTGAACACATTGGCTCATGCCAGAAGTGGCAGCGCCACATCTGTAAATTCCAGTCGAGAAAGAAGAATCGGTATCCTCCAAGGCAAGGATACTTTTGATCCTCATCTCGCACAAACCGCTGCATTTCCTCTAAGGAAAGAGTTGGGTTTACTACTTGGAATTGCTTTTTCATTTGCTTAATTTTCTCGTAAGCCTGCCAAAGGCTGTCATTAGTATGTGTTACCAACCCACTATCAGAGTAACCTAGAAAAGTGGAAGAAAGTTGCGTGAGTGGGTAGGAAAAAACAACCGACCTAAAACCGAGAGACTTGAGAAAATTAGGAAGTGCGTCATAGTCTACTAGGTGACTCATTGTGACTGAAGCAGTAGCATGCATTCCTATATCTGCTAGTAGTTTGTTAGCTTCTTTAATCCTATTGCATACACCTTCTAAACCACGGTTTTTCTCGTGTGCTGACTGAGTTGCTGCATCCACAGAAATGATGAAGCTAGACAATCCAGCATCAGCAAGTTGGTTAATTTTGGTTGCCGTTAAAAGTCCGCCATTCGTCACTACCATACATTTGATACCCAACCGCGTACCATGTTCGACAAAGCGGATCAGATTTGGATTGAGTGTGGGTTCACCTCCGGTAAAAACGAGGTAGCGAATTCCTTCACGAAACAGAATATTTATGGATTCTATACCTTCTTCACAATCTACAAATTTCCATTGCTCTTTGGAAAGTGTATCTCGTGCGAAATTGCAGAACCCGCAATTGGCGTTGCAAGCATTGTTGATGGCAAAAATACAACAACCAGGTCCTCCTGTTTGAAGAACTAACTGTAAGGTATCTAATACACCCATTGGGTTTGGTGTCTTTTGAGATAAATTTTCTACAGGGTTTTGTCTGGCTGGTATCTTAAAGACTGGCTCGTTTTGAATACTCATTTAGTTCTGGGTCTTGTACTAATTGATGGTTGTTTGAGTATAAGCAGGGATACTTACTAAGAAAAGAAGCATGAATAATACAACGTTGATTTTTACAATTGTTTTAAGAAATTCTTTATATTTTCTCTATAATTGGGAAATTCAAAAAGAAGCTTTGTGGTCTGCCAATATTTGGACTTACTGTGTACTATGCATTAAGTTATTAATTATCAAGCGCATAATCAATGGTTACTACAAAATATCCTACTAAACCCACTTTCCCCACTTCACTGAAACAGTGTGTTGTAGTTAAATATACGTTTGCACTTTGCACAGAAAAATATTGAGTCTAATTAGTACCTCCCATCTCAATTAACCAGCACCCCATCTGCAATCGCAATACCCCACTACGAATATTTTAATTTTACGAGCCTCATATCTCTTAAAAGTAGGGCTTTCTGTAAGTCCTAATAATTTGCTCTGTTAGCAAACAAAGCAGTTGTCACTTCTTGCAATACTTGTAGTCCTTTTAGAGAACCAACAATCAGTCGCGTCGCCGCAATTGGTTCTCGAAGTAGTCCCATTGCTAACGGAAGTGGTTGTAAAGAACCATCAGAATTTAACGCATTGGTGAGATTCGGTATATCATAGCGTACATCATCGCTCACAACTCTCACCATACCTACAGCAATACCCAATTGACTCAGATGTTCTAGTGCAACAAATCCTTCCATATCTACAACGTTGGCATTGTACGTTTGGCCTAGATGCATTTTCTCATTAGCAGAATAGATAAGACGATCGCTTGTTAATCCAACACCCGTAAAAGCTTTTTTGGTTGCTAATTTATTTAGCAGTGTTGCTGTCAATTCTGGATGGCAGGAGAGTTGAGAAACAGAAGGAGGAAACTCTTGATTTTCTGTTTTTAAGGAAAAAATGCAACTGCGGTATACCACAATGTCACTAACATTATATTGGGCTGACAAACTTCCACATAAGCCCATTAGCAAAACTCTCGAATGTGGATGGAGGCGTACAGATTGCTGCCATGTTTTTAAATAATTTTTTAGTGCTGATGTACCCATGGGAATTGGAAAAACGGTTGGTTTCGGAACCGCAACACGTTTTAATCCTTTGCAAACAGATTTATATTCCGCTCCTTGAGGAACGAGAATGACATCAATAGAAATTTTCAAATTTTGTACCTGTCTGTATAGGGGTTAGCGGTTAGGGAAGAAGAACGACTTTTTAGAGATTAAACTATCATTCTTTTGCGTCAATATTTTCCCTAACCCATTGCCGAAATATGCGGATGAGAGCATTTTCTTTTGTTGTTTTCTTCAGATTCAAAAACCTTTCAATGTCTTGGGTTGTTAACAATGGGAAAGCAATACTGCGATCGCGTAGCTGGTATTTTCTATTTTCTAGAATGCATATGGTTAATGATTGACCATCAGATCGCCAAACTTCAGGTACCCCTAGATCTAAGTAGATATCGAGTCGGTTAATGGAACTACTTGTAATATCAACTTCGATGGCAAGATCTGGAGGTGGGTCTTGCGTCAGATCGATTTGCTCTTTGTCCCAAACTGCTGGTTCGTTTTGGATATGATAACATTGGTCGGGTTCAAGCCCTTTTCCTAAATCTTCGCGAGCGCACGTCCTAGACCCTAAACTACGGATTTCAATTTCTAGTTCTTCTGTAAGGGCTTCAACTAAACGTCCCAGTAGTTTTTTATAAGTTTCATGGGGGTCTAATGGCATTCTAATCTCTAGTAAACCGCAATCGTAGGTGAGACGAATTGCTGGCTGCTGCTCAAAGTCCTTAACTAGAGATTGATACGTTTGCCAGCTAATATTTTTCAGTAATACCTTATCAGGACTCTGAATGAGCGTTGCAGCCATAGGTATGAGGTTAGCGAATAAGCGGTATCCTTGTATCTACCTTACCAGAAGAAAGGCAAATGGCAGATGGTAGAAGGAAAGGTTTCACTTTCTAAACGAAGGTAAGTCAAAAAAAGATTGAGGATAAAGGATGAAAAATAGGATGATACATCAATCTGTCTCAATTTACTGCTGTAGTTGCCTTCATACTTTATACTTCATACTTTAAAAGAGGATTTTTATCTGATGACAAAGCGAGCATTTGTAACTGGTGGATCGGGCTTTGTTGGAGCCAATTTAGTTAGGTTGCTACTTGAAGAGGGCTATAATGTCAAAGCACTTGTGCGATCGAACAGCAATTTAGATAATTTAAAAAACTTAGATGTAGAAATTGTTCGAGGCGATCTGAACGAGCCGGAATTGCACGGCAAAATTCGAGGTTGTCAAGTTCTTTTCCATGTTGCTGCTCATTATTCGTTGTGGCAATCTGACAAAGATACACTATACCAAAATAATGTCCTGGGAACTCGTAATATTTTAGCGGCTGCTCGTACTGCAGGTATTGAACGAACAGTATACACCAGTTCTGTTGCAGCTATTGGTGTCGATAAATCGGGAAAAATTGTGGATGAAACTCATCAAAGTCCTCTTGAGGAACTTATTGGCTACTACAAAAAGTCTAAGTATCTTGCCGAGCAAGAAGCTCATCTTGCCGTGCGTTCCGGTCAAGATATTGTCATAGTGAATCCTAGTAGTCCTATTGGTCCGATGGATATAAAACCGACTCCCACTGGTGATATAATTTTACGCTTTCTCCGACGACAAATGTCTGCCTACCTGAATACAGGTTTGAATTTTATTGATGTGCGCGATGTCGCAAAGGGGCATATCTTAGCTTTGGAAAAAGGAAAAACAGGCGATCGCTATATTCTAGGTCACCAAAACCTGTCTTTCAAAATCCTATTAGAACAGCTTGCCGAAATTACAGGTATACCCGCTCCTCACATCTCCATCCCCTATTGGATACCATTGAGCGTTGCTTGGGTAGACGAAAAAATGCTTGCTCCTTTGGGCAAAACTCCCTCCGTTCCTTTAGATGGGGTTCGCATGGCACGTCAAACAATGTACTACGACGCTTCAAAAGCGGTGAGAGAACTGGGGTTGCCCCAGTCTCCTATTATAAAGGCTTTACAAGATGCCGTAAATTGGTTTGTAGCTCAGAAATACATTGATGTAGCATAAAAATAGTAACTTTTTACTGGCTTTTTATCGGTAAATGCAAAAGAACCGCTCAAAGTTATAGCCGCTCTCGGTTTGTTTGTTCAACGTAAACTGTTTTTCGCTTGAGTGCGTGTCATGGTGTAGAGGAGAATTATGGGAATTCATTTACAACAAGCAATGGAAATAGGTAAGTACTTGGTGACTCAACGTCTGTTGGGACGCAAGCGCTTTCCTTTGGTGCTCATGTTAGAACCCCTATTCCGGTGTAATTTAGCTTGTTCTGGTTGTGGCAAAATACAGCATCCCAAAGAGATTCTAAAGCAGCATTTATCTCCTGAAGAATGCTTTGCCGCAGTGGAAGAGTGCGGTGCGCCAGTTGTCGCTATTCCTGGAGGAGAACCCCTGCTTCATCCTCAAATTGATGAAATTGTACGGGGATTGGTAGAACGCAAAAAGTTTATTTACCTCTGTACCAACGGCTTACTCTTGGAAAAGAGCTTGGATAAGTTCCAGCCTTCCCCTTACCTATCTTTTAACGTGCATCTAGATGGAATGAGGGAATTACACGACAAATGTGTAGACCGCAAAGGAGTGTTTGATATTGCAGTTCAAGCAATTCGTGCTGCAAAAGCAAAGGGATTTCGTGTTGTTACAAACACGACTGTTTTTCAAGATACAAATGCTAAAGACATACAGGAACTCTTTGATTTTCTTACCACGTTAGGTACTGATGGCATAACAATTTCTCCAGGCTACAGCTACGAGTGGGCACCCGACCAAGACCATTTTCTCAAGCGCGAGCAAACTCGTTCGCTGTTCCGAGAAATTCTAACCCCTTATAAGACAGGTCGAAAAAACTGGAACTTTAATCACAATCCCCTATTTTTAGACTTTCTGATTGGTGAGAAAGACTATGACTGTACCCCTTGGGGTAGCCCCAGCTACAGCGTTCTTGGTTGGCAAAAGCCTTGCTACCTTCTCAACGAAGGTCACTATAAGACGTTCCAAGAACTGTTAGACAAAACTGATTGGAACCAATACGGTCGTAACAATGGGAATCCCAAATGTGCGGATTGCATGGTTCATTGTGGTTATGAACCAACTGCTGCGATGGATGCCATGCAACCCAATAATATTGGACGTTCTGTCAAAGCTCTCTTAGGAATTAGTTAGTACTTAGTTGTTAGTAGGAATCACAACTAACCACTAACCAACAACCCTACTGGTTCGCAGTCCCCGGTCTCACCACTAACCACTAACCGGTAACTACTAACCATTCAACATGATGGCTCTTTTTGAAATCGTGTTTCTGATACTGATAGGTGGCTCAATTCTTTTTTACCTAGTCTGTGCTTTATGCACCTATCAGTTTTTTTCATCTGACGGATCTAGCCAGGAAAAAACTGGGAGCGCTCAACATACACCAGTTTCTATCTTGGTCTCTATCCGAGGTCTAGATGAAGGGGCATGGGAAAATTGGACTTCCTTATGCACTCAAAATCATCCAACTTATGAAGTTCTTTTTGGTGTTACTGATATCAATGACTCTGCTGTTCCTATGTTGGAAAAGCTTGCTGCCGCTTTTCCCAACCGAGTGAAGCTCTTTGTAGGTTTAAAGCCTCGTGGTGTCAATCTCAAGGATAGTAATTTAAGTTATCTCCTAGAACAATGTCAGCACGAACTGATTATCTTTGCTGACGGTGATATTAAGGTCAATCAAGACTACATCCAAACTGTCACCACTCCTTTAATAACTGGGAAAGCTAATGTTGTCACCTGTGCCTACATAGGCTATGAACCCCAATTTTTAGGAGCAGCTTTAGCTTCTCTTGGTCGCTGTACGGACTTTATTCCCAGTCTCTTAATTGCTCGTATTCTTGATGGCAGTCTTCAGTTAGCTGTAGGAGTTACCATTGCGACACATAAAGCAACTCTCGCTAGCTTTGGAGGATTGCAATTAAACCGCATAGGTTCGGATTACAACTTAGGTAAGAGAGCAGCATTAGCAGGCTACAAAGTTGAACTATCCCACTATGTTCTTGGATGGGACACTGGGAATGAAAGTATCAAGCAATTGTATGACCGGGAATTGCGTTGGGCGAGAACAATTCGTTTCAATCGCGGTTTTGTGTATTACTCTATGGCATTCTGTTACGGTACTGTTTATTGCATTCCTCTACTGCTACTATCTCACTTTTCCGATTGGGCGATCGCTCTTTGCCTGACAACAGTAATCATCCGCTACTTACAAGTGCTGGTGTCCGTATTCAGTATGAAATGCCCCAAACTCCTGCTTTGGCTTTGGATTGTACCGTTACGAGATGCACTTAGTTTTATTATCTGGGCTATAGGCGGCTTTGGAAAAAGCGTTTATTGGCGCGGAAGAAAACTCCGAATTGAAGGTGACGGTTTAATTGCTAATGGCTAATGGCTAATGGCTAATGGCTAATGGCTAGAAATTAGCCATTAACTATTAGCTATGCCGAAAACGAGCCACAATATAACCTATAAAAATGAGAACCACTGCCGTTATAGCAATTGGGAGTGCAAGGGGTAGGTAAATTATGTGAAGCGGGTTGTGAGATAACATTTTCCCGATTCTGTCAAAAAAGACTTGTAATTTTCCTTGAAGTCCAGAGAGAGATTCTTGGTAGTTGCCTTGAGACTTACTCTGGGCTAACAAATTTTCCTGCCAGTAATAATCGTGACCGATAAGTAGAAAACGTTGGAAAAAATGAGATAAACCATTTGGGGGTGCGTGGCTTGCCCTAGCTAGTGGCTGTCGCCAAATAGAATAACCATTAGAACGTATATTTTGAGCATGAATGACGCAGTTTCCTCGATAAAGTGGAAGCTCAAGAGGGATCGGATATTTTAGAAGAAAATCCCGTCGAAAAGCTACGTTATTTAGGAAATACTGGGAAGTTTTTGTTAAGTCTTTCTGCCCGGAGTACTGAGGAAAGATGTAGGTTAAAGCCATTGCTGTTCCGTATGGTCCCCAACCGCGTACTGTCGTTTCTCCCGCTACAACTTGAATATTATTATCTTGAGTGAACGGGGTAAGGATGTTTCTTAACCAGTTTTTCTCATAAATACAATCTGAATCGCAGTAGACAACTACATCTCCTGTCGCGAGTGATGCACCCAACATTTTTGCTTTGTAATAGCTAGTCTCCAACGGTGCTTGATGAACTGTAATCCAAGGATACTTTTCTTGCATTTGCTTGAGTTTTGCAGGAGGAATATCGCTGCTATCGATCAGCAAAACTTCATTACTATGAGTAGGAGAGATGTCTTGATTTATAAGAGAAGTTAAAGAATAACAAAAATCTTTGATACTGGAATTTGCTAAGTTTTCCGTTTCTAAAACTATGGAAAAACTTGGTAACTCTCTGACAGACAATGCTTCTGCTTGTCCCATTTGTTGACCTTAACAAAAGCGACTATGTGATTGTTAATCTAGCAAAAGCAATTTAGTTTTTTTATAACTTTAGATACTTCAAAAAAAAATCTTTATGTTTATTTCTATTAATATATAGCAGTCCTAAATGATTTACCAACACCTCTTCCTTGTCCTGGTTGTCTCCCTTGTTTAGATCTCAAATAGGGCTGCTATTTGAACAAAGCCGAGAGAAATTCCCACCCTCTTTTTAGAAGAGGGCAAATTTTTAGACTTCAATCGAAACTCGTTGACGTATTTTCTGCGAGTAAAAGGAAGCAGATTCGTCTCCTTGACCGCACTCTTGTGCAAACTTAATGAGATGGTGTCCTACAAGCCCAACATGAATTAAGCTTTCTATTTTGCCTGCTTTTAATGCTGGTTTTGCCATTTTCCAAAAGGTTGTACGATAGTTACCAAAGACACCTACTCTAAGTATGATATTGAATAAGATTGTCAAACCTTTTTTGATATTTTTCCAAGAAGTACGAGATGGGCTATTGGGAACCTTGATGCGATTCGGATAGGTATGCACCATATTGTAGGCAAATCTCTGATACAAAAACTCTGGTTCGTATGCATCTGTAATGCAACGCCTCCACATATTAATGACTTGTTCGTAAGGCATTAAAAACTCAATATTTGACTCTCGTTTTTCCTCAAACACAAGTCGCCCTTCTTGTTCTAATCTCCGCCACAATGGAGTTTTGGGTAATGCATAAAGTAGGTTAATTGTCAGCATGGGAATTTGGGACAACCTAATAAATTCCAAAATTCTGTCAGGCGTGTCTGGTGTATCTGTATCAAATCCTATAATGATTCCCGACACAACTTCCATGCCATAACTGTTCAAAACTTTAATCGCTTCCAAGATTGGCATACTGAGGTTTTGTGTTTTGGAAATGGCTTGGAGAGCATCTGTTTCTGGTGTTTCAATACCGCAGAAAACCGTACAAAAATAAGCTTCACGCATCATTTCCAACAATTTGGGGCTTTGTGCCAAATTAAGTGTTGCTTCACAAGCAAATTGAATTGGATATCCATTGCGCTTTTGCCAATCAATAAGGTGAGGAAGCAATTTCATGGCAGCACGGCGATCGCCTACAAAGTTGTCATCGACAAAGTACACTGCGCCTGGATTACCGGATTCGAGCATGGCATCTAGTTCAGCAAGAACTTGCTCTGGTTCCTTGAGACGGGGATTGCGTCCGTAAAGTTCGGGGATATCACAAAATTCACAACGGTAGGGACAACCACTGGAAAATTGAACGTTCGCAAGAAAATAATGTTTGAGATTAACCAGGTGATAGGCTGGAATGGGAAATTGGTTCAGGGGTAGCCGTTCTTTGGTTTCAAAGCGAATTTGCTTTTCGGGACGTGTCGTGTGTGTATCCAAATATTCAATCATTTGGTCAGTCGCATCCCCTAGTTCTCCTAAATGTAAAATATCGCAATTAGGATAATATTCCGGACAACCGGAAACAGAAGGACCTCCCACAACTGTTATTTTGCCTTCCTTATGGGCAATTTCATTAATTTGATTAATTTGCGAACGTTGAATGTGCATTCCACTCACAATGACCGCATCAGCCCATCGGTAATCTGACTTTTTTGCCGCTCGCACGTTTTCATCAACAAACCGAACTTCCCATTGTTTGGGTAAGTAAGCGGCTACAACTAAAATCCCTTGTGGTGGCATAAAAGCTTTAACACGAGTTATCAAGGGGTAAGCATGATGGAAAGTTCCGAATGACCGGCTGTATTTGGGAAAAATGCAAAGGATGCGTCGGTGATGGCGTGGAATGTAGGGGGTGTTTGAAGTCGGATTCTCAGCAAAAGGCTTTTCTAGAAGCATTGTAGTTCTTGCAATAACGAGTTCGACTGTTTGCTTTTTTATTAAAATGTACCTGATGGCGTGCAAATGCTTCTGAAAAAAAATTTAAGATTTCTTTTGTTTGATTTTTTGCAGTCAAGATGCCTCAATTTTGTAAAGAATTAGACGTCAGCGGTATGAGTTTGCCGCCTCTTGTCAACTTCAATTTTCGACCACGCCACTCGAAAGTATTGCCAACAAAGCCATAGCACCACAGCGCAAAGCTGATAAGATCCCGTAAAGGCACCAAGAACAAAAATTTTCTAGCAACCGGATCTTTAAGGCTTCTGACCCCAACAACCCATGCCATCATTAATCTCGTCGTCAACACGATCCCTAGTATCACCCAACTGAAAATTGACCCAAATGTTGCGATCGAGAGTAATAAACTGCTAGCTATACCGTAGGTAGACATCAGACCGAGATAGCCCCAAGGACGAGAGACTCGCGTACAGCAATTCCAACGGATTTGACGCTGGATTAAATCAATAAAGTTTTCTGTAGCGATCGCATGGTCAATAATATAGTTGGACAGCACCACCGTGTAGCCTGCTCGGGCACTTAGGTAACCTAGTTGGAAATCATCCGCTAGATAATCAGCTATTGCCTGAAATCCTCCAATTTCCTCAAGAACGTTTGTCCGGATCGCAATTGTGGGACCTAAAGCAAAATTCATGCCCTCTATATATCTCGCAACTAAAACACCAGCAAGGTATTCAGTAGATATTCCAATGGCTTCAAAGATTGCCACCCAACCTCTAACTTGCGGACGGTACAAACAAGTCACAACCCCAACGCTAGAATCGCTCATTGGTTGAATAACTTGCTTTAAATAATCTGGTCTGACTTGAACATCACTATCTGCAAGTACTAAGAATGAATACTTGGATTCAGCTTGTGCGTTAGCTAGGTTGCTCACCTTATGATTCGTACCTATTGTGCGATCGCCGATTGCGAGACGAATGTCGAGATCTGGAAAGTCTTTGATGATTGTGTTTACTACTGCTATGCAAGGGTCGCGTTCATCGCGCACGCTAAAGATAATTTGATATTCTGGGTAGTCTTGTTTGCAGAAAGAGGCAAAGTTTTCGTAGGTATTAATGTCAAGACCGCAAATTGGTTTCAGGATAGTAACGGGCGGGTGGAAGTCGCAATCTGTATGCGTCGGGCGGGAAAAGAACTGAATTGCTGCATAAATGGCATAGCAGTTATACCAAATTGCTGAAAAACATAGCATCACAAGCAGAAATTGGTACAGATTTAGCATGAATATTGTTTACGGAGTTTTTGTTTGCATACTTGGCAAGATGTTCTTAAGTATACAGTTACAAGGTACTTGAAGAATCCTTTTTTTCTGGTGCTGGCAGTCGGTCGATCCAGTCTTCGATCAACTGTGTCATTGTTTTTTCTTTAGACTCAGCATACAGCTTAAGTTTCTTGTATCGACGCTCCGACAATCTAAACCGCAATGACTTTTCTTTCATATTTGTGTACACATTGTTCTACAAATATGGGAATATAATAACAACCCAACTGCTCAAAGGGTGAGTGCAATTTGTGTTCGTTCGCTGCTGTCTACCTTCATGCGTTTGATTTCGTTTCTTCTGAGTTCTTCATGGAAAATAGTGACTCTTGCTATTGTCACTGGATTTCTAAGTGGTGGTAGTAATGCTAGCCTCATTGCTTTAATTAGCAGTGCAGCAAGTAATAGCGCCAATTCACGCCTTGCGATCGCGATTTGGGGTTTTGCAGGGCTAACTCTAGTTGCACTCATAACTAGTGTTATTTCCCAAATGTTGCTGATTCGTATCTCTCAAAATGCAATTTTTCAATTACGGTTGCGTTTGAGCAACCAGATATTAGCTTCGGAATTGAGTCATTTGGAACAGCTTGGAAATCCTCGTATTCTGGCAACTTTGACAGAGGATGTCCAGACAGTCGCTCATGCGGTTCACGTGATGCCACATTTGTGCATTGATATTGCCATTGTTATAGGTTGTTTAACATATGTAACATGGCTTTCTTGGCTGGTTTTTCTTATGGTTTTAGGCGTAGCAGTTGTAGCAATTGGGAGTTGTCAGTGGCTCTTAAATCAAGGCAAAAAATACCTTTCTCTTGCTCGTGAAGACCAAGATATACTCTTTAAGCATTTCCGTACTATTACAGAAGGAGTTAAAGAGCTTAAGCTCAATTACAAGCGCCGTCAAGCCTTTCTTGCAAAAGATTTACAACCAACAGCAACTACCTTTAGCAGCCATAATATTAAAGGTCTTTCATTTTACTCATTTACAACTAGTTGGGGAAGGTTAATATTCTTTTTTGCAATTGGTTTTGTCATTTTTTCACTTCCTAATATACTTATTATTAATCCCCAAACACTTGCTGGCTTTATCTTAACTTTCACATATTTAATGTTGCCCATGAACAACATTGTGGAAAATATTCCTATTATTACTAGAGCTAGCATTGCATTAGATAAGATAGAATCATTGGGTTTGTCTTTAGAAAGCAAAGCTGAGAGATCCATAGAACCGCCTGAAGCTCAAACTTTGTGGAGGGACTTGCAGCTTTTGGATGTGACTCATAATTACAAAACGCACAAAGAAGATAGCTCTTTTGGTATCGGTCCAATTAACTTAACTTTTGTTCCGCATCAACTCGTATTTATTGTTGGGGGAAATGGCAGCGGTAAATCTACTCTCGCTAAAATAATTGTAGGTCTTTACACACCGGAATCTGGAAAAATTTTATTTGATGGAAAGACTATTAACGAGGAGAATCGAGAATGGTATCGCCAGCATTTTTCTGTAGTATTTTCTGATTTTTATTTGTTTGATGAGCTTTTGGGATTAGATAATCTTGCTTTAGAAACTAAATCAAAAGAGTACTTAAAATTACTTCGATTGGATCGTAAGGTAACAATAGAAAATGGAAAACTTTCTACCACAAACCTTTCCCAAGGTCAGCGGAAGCGGCTGGCATTACTCACTGCATATTTAGAGGATCGACCAATTTATTTGTTTGATGAGTGGGCAGCAGATCAAGATCCAGTTTTTAAAGAAGTTTTCTATACTGAACTGCTGCCAAGGCTGAGAGATAGAGGCAAAACAGTCATTGCCATTACTCATGACGATCGCTATTTCCATGTTGCCGATCGCATTATAAAACTCGATTACGGTCAAATAGAATTTGACAAATAATGAGGTTGTTAGTTGTTAGTTGATGGGAGCATCCCAATGAGGGAAAAAACGCCAACGATTGGAAATCACAACTACACAAACAAAGCCTGCATAGGTAGGCTTTGTTTGTGTAGCCCTAGAATTCTATTCTGAGGGCAATGTGTCAAATTGGGGTACTCTTTAGTTGATGGTTGGGTAAACTTTACCAACCAAAAATAACTAACTACTAACTCTCTTTAACTTTAGAAAATCGAGTAGTTTGGTCTTTCCGTTTTTCAGGCATAAGCTTGATAACATGGAGAGCAATTTTGGCAAGTGTGGGTAACAATTGGGGTTGGAGTAGACGTTGGTCAAAAGCACTCATCCTTTTAGTATTTTCCTCAAGACAAGTCGATAAAAATAGCTCTGGAGTTAAATTATCCATAAAATTTACAGCCCCAGTAGCTGTAAAACTTTGATTCCGCTCTTCATCAGAGCCTTTAAATGCTGATATTTTCTCCTTTAGTGCTCTTTGATAATGCCAGAGAGCAAGAACTCCGCGCAACCAATTGGCTTTCTTACCTTCCTGAATTTGTAGATAAGTAACCCAATTCACAAAGAACATAATGTGACGGGCTTCTTCATTAAGAATTGGATCGAATATATGGAAGAAGGCTTCTGGCATATAACCAGCTTTACGAGCAATTCCAAACATTCCGAAGGCTAAGAAAGAGTCGAGGCATTCTCCAAAACCAAAGTCAATAAAAGCCGTTTTGATATTGTTAGGAATTCCAGGTTCGGAAGATTGAGAAATTGGAATATTATAATGCTCTATGAGAAATTTAATCAGTCGGAAATGGCGAGTTTCCTCCATACCTTGAAGAGCAATTGCCTCGCGCAATAATGGGTCACCAATCGTCTGTGCAAAAGTGTGAACCATTGCTCCTGCTTTCTGTTCTGTGCTGAGAGCTTCCTTCCAGAAAGGAATACCGTGCAAGCGATCGAGGGTGACACTATCCACAGTTGGCCAGGAGAGTTGCTCTGGCTCAAAGTTAATGTGACTTTCAATAAAGCTACGGCAGAAAAGCTCTTTGTGATTTTCACTTCCGAGTTTCATTTGCGAGTACCTCAGTTGTCTGTTATTGATTGTTCTTCCATTAACAACTAACCACCAACCACTGATGGTGTTTTAGTAGCTGCTTGGGTGCGACGGTCTTTAAGATAAGAGAAGAACTCGCGTCCTTCACGCAGGCGACGTACTAACATTTGAGGATTGGTTAGCATTTCACCCACAATTGGGATGATGGCTTTGGGTCGAAAATAAAAACGACGGTACATTTGTTCTACTGCATCTTCAATCTCAGCACTCGAGAGGTTTGGATATTGCAGTGTAGACATTTGAATTCCAGAGTTTGCCACTAGGGAAGTGTCACTAAACCAACCGTTAGTCTGAGCTTGTCGATAGAGTTCAGTACCCGGATAGGGGGCGGCGATAGAAACTTGGATGGTATGAGGGCTCATCTCGCAAGCAAAGCGAATGGTTTCCTCAATTGTCTCGCGGGTTTCGTTTGGTAAGCCAATGATAAACGTTCCGTGTACGGTGATGCCGAGTTTGTGGCAGTTCTCCATGAACTTTCGCGCCACTTCTAACTTAATGCCTTTCTTAATGCCATCTAGAATTTGTTGATTACCCGATTCAAAGCCTACTAATAACAGCCGCAAACCGTTATTACGTAGCTGTTTGAGAGTCTCGTAGTCTAGATTTGCACGGGCATTGCAGCTCCAAGTCAGCTTTAATCGTTTCAAATGTTCGCTGATGGCGATCGCTCTATGCTTGTCAATGGTGAAGGTGTCATCATCGAACATATATTCTTGCACCCGATCGCCAAAAATAGCTTTAGCTTCTTCCATTTCTCGCCCAACTGCGT
Organism: Tolypothrix bouteillei VB521301; assembly: GCF_000760695.4. Classification (GTDB taxonomy): domain Bacteria; phylum Cyanobacteriota; class Cyanobacteriia; order Cyanobacteriales; family Nostocaceae; genus Scytonema; species Scytonema bouteillei_A. Next base: position 8,987,814 of record NZ_JHEG04000001.1, read on the forward strand.
CTGGGCTTTTGCTACGGTACTGATGTCCGCCAATAGTTTGAGGCCAAAGACAGAAGGTGCATTTAGCAGGGCAACCTCGTCCTGTATAAAATGAAATATATGGGTGCAGTAAATATCCTATGAAGTATTTTGTAATATCCAAGTCCCGCCCGTAAATTGGTAGTACGCTCGGCATAGCGTCCCAATCGTGAATCAGTTCGCGCTCGGGATTGTGATGGATGCTACCGTTGCGATCGCGGTAGCTGAGACCTTGGATTCGATCCCAATCCTTCCCCTCGGCTAAATCCTTACAAGTGTAGTCAAATTCATTGCGACAAACAAAGTCAATGACTGGATTCTCTCTAAGGGTTTCATCTGGTAAAACTGCCGTGTGTGCTCCAACAAAACCAATTTGCACATCAGGGCATTGTTGCTTAATTGCTAACGCACATTTTATATCATTTGTCAATGATGGAGTACTTGTGTGCATAATTACCAATTCATACTCTTTAGCAATTTGCAGCACATCTTCCACAGTTTGATTGTGTGGAGGCGCATCTACAAGCTTGCTTCGAGGAATCAAGGCTGCAGGCTGAGCTAACCACGTAGGATACCAAAAAGAAGTTATTTCACGTTTGGCTTGGTATCGGGAACCCGCACCGCCATCAAATCCATCAAAGGAAGGAGGATTGAGTAGCAACGTCTTCAGCATAAGTTTTTGTTTTGAAAGTAGGGAGTGGGAAGTAGGAATTAATCTCCAATTGCTTTTTTATCCTTTGCCTATTGACTCATAAAAATACTGTGTTTGTATAGAAGAGTTCTTTAAAAATAGGATTAGGGTTAGTGCCATCCAAAGTCAAGGTATGTTAGTCAAGATATGAAAATATTGAACTATGTCTTAAATTAAAGGTGCTGTGAGTGTGAGTAAGTGTGAGGAGCAATTTTGAGCAACAGTAAAGCGGTACAGATCCCAAAATTTATTCCAGTATGGGGATTGTCTTGTCACTGTTTTTGTGGTGTGTGAGGATGAAAGTTCTCTTTGGGAAGTATGTGTCAGGAATGTGACAAAAAGACCAAGTTTTTTAGGTGCTCATGTTACTTAATTGATTTATGAGTGCAATAACATCACTCCGGCTCAATTTTTGTTTGCCATTGACAAGAGCTTCAAGAGTGCCATAAGCCAAAGTTAGTGGAATCTGGCAGAAGTCCATGGCTGGTCCTAGGGGAAGAGAACTGATATAAGCATCTGCCATGGCCAAATTGCGACGGGCGTACTGATGCATTTTCTCCTCAGACCAACCCTGCGGATAGAAATCTACCCCACGAGATAAATCTTCTCTGTGGTTGCGGAGGATATTAACCGCCTGCAAGCCCCGACCAAATCCAATAGCGTGGGTACGGTTTGTCTGTGTTCCATCATACCAAGCCCACAAATCGGAAAGCATTAAGCCAACTGCACCAGCAACTCCAAACGTATAGCGATCTAAGTCCGATTCATTATCGATCTTCCAATTACGTTCTGCCCAGTATGCCATTCTATCTGCCATAGCAGCCGTAGCATCCCAAATCCGAGGTGCAATTGTTGCAGGAGCCAGTATTGCCCATTCTCGAATCCGAAGGGAGACCTCTGGTAGTATATCTTCATGAGTGCTGAATCCTTTGTGAAAGGCATCAACGGGAAAACCATCTACCCCTGCTTGTAATGTCAAGCTAATTGCTCGCAACAAATTTGCCTTGGTAGAGTTATCTAGTTCTGCGTGGTCTTCAATTTCATCAATGGCTCGCAAACACAAGTAAGCTGATGCTACGGCTTCTTGCAAACCAACTGGTAAACGAACTATTGGGATATAAAACGTCCGGCTCGTTTCTCTAAGGATATTTAAGGCGTCTCCATACAAGTCCATATGATGCAACTCCATTGAGTATTGTTAGCTTGCTTAATATTGTTGGTTAAAAAGTAACTACCCAAATCAAAAAGTTGGGATTGCTGAAATCTCTGTGCTCGTTTACCTGACAACTCTCATTCTTCATGAGTTATTGGTAATAGAGCAAACCCAATCCAGCAGTCACCAACTTCTGACTCCAAGGACAGATACCGAGCAGTTATTTTCTTCATAAGAAGATTAAAATCATTTGCCAAACATGGCATCGGTTTCCACCTGTTGGACTTGTTAGCTATAGCTCATCTTTAATTTTTGGCATTCACCTCTAATATGAACGCTCACCGTGCTATGTATTACCCAAGCTGTACGGCTCATCTTTTGCAAGCTAGTCTCCTCTATGTGCAACGGCAAACGGTTATACACCTGCATTGATTTCAAATAACGACGATAATGGAGGGTTTGAAAGTTCCCAACCACCCCCTGCTTGCGACTAAGACACTAAAAGCTCTTAATCCCTTTACTCACAAAACTGTGTTTGAGGGTCTTTTCTTGTCTGTAGATCGAGCAGGGCATAGTTGGCAAAATATTAAGTTATATAACACATATATCACTTCCCAACCTAGAAAAGCTGAATGCTTGTTATGTCTTTGGTTTAAAGAAATGATGAAGCAGGACATGGGAACTGTATATTGATTTTTTCAATATTTTGGTCTTCAATCCCTACTTTTATAAGACCTTTACACGATAAGCTAATAATTGTGAACTTATAATACAATATATAAATAATGGCTAAAAAGCAAAAATTTCCTTACCTAGTTGGTTCCAAATGGACTTCTCGAACAAAAATCGATGGCTGGCGACACTTCCAAGTTGTGAATCGCAAAAACCAAGGGAAGTGGGTCTACGCTGAGATGGTCGCTTCTTGCGATCCCAAAGTCCGCTTTTGGATGAATGCCAAGTTATTACAAGACACCTCACAATGGCAATCGGGTTGGCAATCTCTACAAGAAATGCAGGTTATGGAAGGTGCTTCTTAAACTTTGTTCTAATGAGTGCTGTCGTTTAAGTCAATTTTTAAATTGTAACTATTATTTACACTATTAAAGGCGATCGCTAACGCATTCCAGTTAGATCCCCGACAACTTCTGAAGATACAGCTTGCGATTGGGGGTAAGACCTCCTGAATCTATCTAGTGGCTCTAGCTGAAAATCAAGCCAGCGCAGTTCTCAACGTCTCATCTCTAGTTACTCCTTTTGCGCCCGAAGATTAGCTGTTGAGGTAGCACCTGGCGTAGAGGAGAGGGGATTAGAAATTACATGGGTAATTTTACACAGAGCAGCGAGTCAGCTAAGGAAGTTGAGCCTTGAGGAAGGTCTTCCCAGACGGAGTTTGGGAACGAGAGATAAGAAAGAGTCTCATGAGGGTTACTACCTCTTATTCAAGGGTCAGAATCCTTAAACTCAGGTACATTCTGTTTTGTTTTTTGTAACCTTTTTTATAAAAAATATATTTAAACTATTAATAAAATCAATTTTAAAGCTAAAAACTGCTTCCGTACTTCTAATAAAGAAAAAATCATTTGATTAAAGCTCCATAAGCCTTATAGATGCGTATTTCAATTTAACAACCCCTTTCTTTTCCAAGTCATTTGCACAATAATGGCATTCACATACCTTACAAATCGCCTCCTGGTCTAGGTGAAGGCAAGTGTTTAAGCCAAAAGTTTGACAAAAAACGATAAGAGGCAACAACAGTGAAACTAGCAGTTTATGGAAAAGGTGGTATCGGTAAATCCACCACAAGCTGTAACATATCCGTCGCCCTAGCCAAGCGCGGCAAAAAAGTGCTGCAAATTGGTTGCGACCCAAAACACGACAGCACCTTCACCCTCACTGGGTTCTTAATTCCAACAATCATTGATACTCTTCAAGAGAAAGATTATCACTACGAAGATGTTTGGCCCGAAGACGTTATTTATAAGGGTTACGGTGGAGTAGATTGTGTTGAAGCTGGTGGACCACCAGCAGGTGCGGGATGTGGCGGTTACGTAGTAGGCGAAACCGTAAAATTACTGAAGGAACTTAACGCCTTTGATGAGTACGATGTTATATTGTTTGACGTTCTCGGTGACGTAGTCTGTGGGGGTTTTGCAGCACCCTTAAACTATGCTGACTACTGCATGATTGTGACCGACAACGGCTTCGATGCTTTGTTTGCGGCTAATCGCATTGCTGCTTCAGTTAGGGAAAAAGCCCGGACTCACCCACTGCGTCTGGCTGGATTAATTGGTAATCGCACCTCCAAGCGCGATTTGATTGACAAATACATCGAAGCAGTTCCCATGCCAGTTTTAGAAGTATTGCCTTTAATTGAAGATATTAGAGTTTCTCGTGTGAAGGGCAAGACTTTGTTTGAGATGGCAGAAATTGACCCATCTCTCAACTACGTCTGTGATTATTATCTCAATATTGCAGATCAAATTTTGGCGTCCCCCGAAGGTGTAGTACCTAATGACGCTCAAGACCGGGAATTATTTACTTTGTTGTCTGATTTTTATTTAAATCCGGGTAAACCACAGGTTCCTAACTCAGAAGAAGAATTAGACTTGATGATTGTATAAATCATTAAAGTTCCAAGATGGGGGACAATATGGCTTTTTTTCATAGTTTTACGGACTCTCTCAAGCAAAAGTGGTTACAATTTTTTCAAATTAACCGGGATTGGATTACTCTCCATATGGAGGTAGAGTCAGTTTACACCCCTGATGGTGGTAAGCGACCCCCTTCTTACCTCATCTTGGGAGTAGCTAACGCGCTAGAACCAAAATTAGCGCAGTTAATGCTACCCTTTTCTAGACTGAATCCTGATGCTGACACCTTAATTGAGGTGCTCGATTTAAATTTCGACCCAGATATTGCTCTCGGTAACCGTATTATCCCCAGAGTTGAGACACAAACAAGTGGTGAAGACCTAGCTTCTGATGAGGAGACATCTAACCACTCGCACTTAAACGGCTTTGCAGTAGCAGCGGTTGATTTAGATACTGATGGGGAAACTCTCATGGTTGTGAACACAACTATAGAGGATGTGAAACGAGCCGATGAGGTACAAGAAGTTTTAAACGGATTCGGATACGATTCCTTTCATAACAATGAAGATAATGAGTTAAACAGCACATCTGCAGCAGATGTAGTTGATGATTTTGGCGATATATCCTTTGATGAGTTGAAAGGTGAGGACAGCACCAATTTTGAAAAGGCAACAGAATCTACTACTAATGGTAATGGTGAGTTTTCTGAAGTCTTATCAGATATCTGGGGCGATGAATCCGCAGCAAACAAGGATAAAGAAGACACGGATAACGATATGTTTTTAGGGGAAGACCTATCATCTAGCGATCTGGATGATTCAGAAATTGCTAGTCTCTTCCCCAATAATTAATCTTGGCTAATGGCTAATGGTTAATAGCTAATGGCTAATAGCTAATAGCTAATGGCTAATGGCTAATGGCTAATGGTAAGAACACAATTAGCAACGAACAATTAGCAATTAGCTATCTAAAAAATTTAGGGGAGAAAACACCAAAATGACAGTTGCTCAACCAGAAGCTTTAACTTTTGAGTGCGAAACCGGAAACTATCATACTTTTTGCCCGATTAGCTGCGTAGCTTGGCTTTACCAAAAAATTGAAGATAGCTTCTTTTTGGTGATAGGTACAAAAACTTGTGGCTACTTCCTGCAAAATGCAATGGGAGTCATGATTTTTGCAGAACCCCGCTATGCAATGGCAGAGTTAGAAGAAGGCGATATTTCTGCCCAGCTGAATGATTATGAAGAGTTAAAGCGGTTGTGTTTGCAAATTAAGCGCGATCGCAATCCCAGCGTAATAGTTTGGATAGGCACGTGTACGACAGAAATTATCAAAATGGATTTGGAAGGCTTGGCACCCAAGCTAGAATCCGAAATCGGTATACCCATTGTTGTTGCACGTGCCAATGGTTTAGATTACGCCTTTACCCAAGGGGAAGACACCGTATTGGCTGCTATGGCAGCACGTTGTCCTGATAAAGCCCCCACAGTAGAAGCTGAGAAAAACGAACGCAATGCTATTCAAAAGCTGCTTAATTTTGGTAAGAAAAAAGAAGACGTTGCTAGCGAAGAATCTGAGTATACGGATCATCCTCCGCTAGTCCTCTTTGGTTCTCTCCCCGATCCTGTTGTCACTCAGTTAACTCTAGAACTTAAGAAGCAAGGCATTAAAGTTTCTGGCTGGTTACCTGCTAAACGTTTTACCGAACTTCCCGTTCTTGAAGAAGGATATTACGTTGCAGGAGTCAATCCGTTTCTCAGCCGTACTGCGACGACTTTAATGCGTCGCCGCAAGTGCAAGCTGATTGGAGCACCCTTCCCCATTGGTCCTGATGGTAGCCGCGCTTGGATTGAAAAAATCTGCTCGGTTTTTGGCATCACTCCCAAAGGATTGGATGAACGGGAAGCCCAAATTTGGGAAAGTTTGGAAGATTATATAAAACTGATTCGTGGTAAGTCCGTTTTCTTTATGGGCGATAACTTGCTCGAAGTTTCCTTAGCAAGATTCTTGGTGCGTTGCGGGATGACTGTTCCTGAAGTCGGTATTCCTTACATGGATAAGCGCTACCAAGCTGCTGAGTTGGCATTTTTAGAAAAAACTTGTCAGGAAATGGGCGTACCCCTACCCAAGATCGTGGAGAAGCCAGACAACTACAACCAAATTCAGCGCATTTACGATTTGAAGCCAGATTTGGTAATTACTGGGATGGCTCATGCTAACCCATTAGAAGCCAGGGGGATTAACACCAAGTGGTCTGTAGAGTTCACTTTTGCTCAGATTCATGGCTTTACCAATGCTCGTGACATTCTAGAGTTGGTCACGCGTCCACTGCGTCGGAATAACAATCTCAAAGATTTGGGTTGGGATAAATTGGTGAAGGAAGAAGCTAAAATTTAATCTTAGTCTCTAAAAAGCAATTTGTAGTATTTGTATAGGAGCGCAGCGATCGCTCCTATTGTTTTTATATATGGCAAAACTTATGAATGCTACACCCTCCAACGATGAAAATCAGGAAATGCTAAAGTGGCTCAACCGCAATCGCGAACAGTTAAAAGAGTATGCCCATCAGTACATTGCCTGTAATAGCAATGGCATAATTGCTCACGGTAGCGACTTACGTCAAGTTCTAGAGTTAGCAGAAGCTTCTGGAGAAACTTTTGCTATTTATTTAGTACCTGGTTTTACCGGCTCTATTGTTATTTTACCTATTCGGTTACGCTCAGTCAGTCGTCATGAATGGCTACCTAACTATCAAGTAAATCTCAAACATAGAGATTTGGAAATCCAAGCAATTATGTTAGTTGATTCAGGGGCTGATTTTAGTTTAATTTCACTCAAGGCAGGTCAAGATTTGGGATATGCGTTGGCTGACGGAGAACAAACATTATTAGCACAAACAGTAGGCGGAACTGTTGAGTATGTTTTACGCAATGTTGAAATGACGATTGATGGAAAAAGCTTTATAGCCCCCGTGGCATGGTTGCAAAACAATACTACAGATGTCATGCTTTTGGGACGAGAGGCTGTGTTCGATCGGTTTAATATTGAGTTTAGACAAGCGGAAGAAAAAATTATTTTTTCATGGCGTGAAGAGTTAAAGCAGTGACATCACTAACTTTGCTACTCATGCACCAATTAATACAAATAATGCAACCCCAATCATCACAATCAACGTTACCTTACCACCAGGAACAAGAGTTTGAACAGTACTGCGTAAATCTTCCTCCTGTTCTTGACGCTGTTTCCAACTCATCAATGCAGGAAGAATTCCTCCTAAAACTGAAATACTGAAGGTTCCTGCATAATCTAAAGCTGTGAGAAAGATATTGGGATTCAGTGCTGATAAACTCATGGGAGGCAAAAGAATTAGGGAGTAAAGGGGCAAACGTTTGGAAGATTCTTGGGGGGTTACGGGAAAAATATCTTTGAAAAAATCGAGCAAGCCGTAAACAAATCCAATAAATGATGTCACGATCGCAAACTCAGAAAAGATAGAAACTAGGACTCCGAGCCATTGTCCAGCACTCCCCGATTGTAGAATGTAGAGTGGATCGAAAGTTTTCCCACTCGCTGTACCCTGAATTGCATCTACACTGATACTTCCCAAAATAACTGCATTCCAAGCTAAGAACATGACTAGGGGAATGGCGGAACCAACAACGATAGACTGGCGAATTTTTGGTGCATCTCCTTCAAGCTGGGTGACGATTGTAGGAATCACGTTATGGTAGAACAGTGCTACAAACATGACGGAGACAGCAGGGGGGAGTGCTTTCCAGTCTTGAAAGAAGAATGATGATATATTAAGGTGGGTGGCTCCTAAAAACAACAATCCCAAGAATGAAGTCAACACGATCGCAACGAAAGCGCTGTTTAATTTCTCAATAAACTTTTCTCTGCCAAGATACAAAATGCCACCAAAAAGGAGAGTAAAAGCCGTTGTTCCTATCCAAGTAGGGAAAACATAATGTAGCCCTAAAATTTTTTCTACAGATGATACTAAAATATCGCCACCTTGGGAAACATAAGCCACAAGTAAGGCATAGTGTAAGAACAAGTATGCCCCACCAGCAATTCTTGCTCCTAATGAACCCAGCGTCCTCTCAACCATCACCAACAGACCTAAACTGGGACGTCCTACACGACGCATCGCATTCAAACCCACTTCTGCAATTAAAAGCCCTGAAACCAAAGCGTAAAGCCAAACACCTATAAGTAGTACTGTAGATGGTACGACTCCAGATGGTAATGTCACTGCGGGTAGCGCAAGAATTCCAGCACCAATAGTGGTTCCTGCAATCAGCGCTGTACTTCCCAAAACGCTTCCTGGTTGATGGGTCAGTTTATTTTCGTAGAGTTCTAGGTTAGAAAACAACCGAGTGACATCTGGGCTGTTGGGCTTCAGTACCATTTTCATAAGATTTGACTGAGATACACGCTTTTTTAAGTTATATGTTAACTTCTGTAACCTATTGTGGCAAAATACTTCGTGTTGCTAAATTTCACGTGCGTGCGATCGCAAAATACAACAAAATCTCAAAAAGTTGGGTTTCGTTCCTCAACCCAACCTACACTGTTTATAATTTATCCCTTATCTAAGGGGTATTGGGAACAATCTGCAAACAATAGAAAAAGTAGAATAAGCGAGGTTTACTCTCTGTGTTGTTGATTCAACCAAATTACTAAATCACCCACTTCAGAGAAATCAACGAAAGCTTCTGCTAAATCCTCCAATTGCTTAATGGATAATCCCTGTACTTGTTCCACCAATAATGAATCTAGTTGACTAAAACGCCGATTAAGCTGACGCATGATTAATAAAATTGCTTCTTGTTTTCTTTCTTTTGCAGCAATATCTTGATAAATCACTGATTCTCTCATCATATCCTCCGGTAAAAATTGATGAATTAAATCCTTCATATAGGGGGAATCCTTGCCACAATTCCTTTCTTCAAAGGTTCCGGTCTTTCCGCCCAAGGTAACAAACCTTGGGGATGTAAGTGGTATTTGCTAGCACATTCAAATACCCCTAGAATTTCCACTGATGATAAATTAGGTGATATGTCACCAAAAAGATACGTATATTTATTGATAGAGGCAAAAGAAATCGCGCAGGAACGACTGCACGCACTCATGCATTCTACAGGTTGAATGATAAATTCCTCATGCAAGTCCCACTCTTGATGGTGTTGCTGCAACGTCTTGAGTAACTTTTCTCCACCACTTTCACCTATACGCTTTCCATCTTGCCATTGGCTGGCACAACTGGTGCAGACGAACAAAGTATGTTGAGTTTTCATTTATACCTCATACGTTAGAGTAAAATTTAGGTGCTCCTACATAATGTACTGCATACAATTCGTGCGATCGCCCTCATCCTTACCCTAGATCCTTCAAGGCAGAAGAATTTTTGGCTTTCCCAAAGCAGTTTCATCCTCATTGCCAAAGGCTGGGAACGAGGAGGAGAACCAAACCTATCATTTGCCAACAGCATTCTTCAACAAGTCGGGGATCTGAGCAGCTTAGCAACCACTCGTACAGCCAAGTATCAATGGCAGTGGATTTTCTAGTTTTTCTATACCTGTATTTGAAGGTAGGCTTTATATTCCTTCATGAGAAAATGAATTTCTTGATTTTTGTAATATTACAATTTATACCTTGATTTTAGGTTATAAAAGAGGGTAAATTTCTTAAATTATATAAATCCTCCTGTTAACAAATACTTTTTAAAAGTTTATTAAGTCATCAGTAAAATCACGCAATCACTCATGAAGTTTGTGAAGGGCATTCTATGATTATCCAGAATATGGAATTATCTCCAGCTAATTATGAATTCAGTGAAAACACGTATAAAGAAAAGAAAGTTAATATTCTTCTGGTAGATAATTGCAATCAAAGCTTAGTTGCTTTAGAAGCTATTCTAGGTTGCCTCAAACAAAATTTGATAAAAGCAAACTCCGGTTGTGATGCCTTAAGATTTCTTCTAGCTGTAGAATTTGCCGTAATTTTACTGAACGCTCATATGTCAGACATGGATGGTTTTGAAACAGCAAAGCTGATTCGACAACGACAGAAAACCGAACAAACTCCAATTATTTTCCTTCTTCCAACATTTAATTACTCTAAGGATTCTATCTTTAAAGGTTACTTATTAGGTTTAGTCGATTACGTCGTTCAACCTTATTCCGCAGAAATACTGATACCTAAAGTTAAAGCATTTGTAGATTTGTTTAAAATGACAGTGAAATTAGAACAACAAGCAATGTACTTCAAAGCTATTCATAAAGAACTTCAGACTCAAATTACCGATCGCCAAACTGTAGAATTGGAACTACGAAAATCTCTCAAAAACTTATCTGATATTAAATTTGCTTTAGATAAAGCTACTATTGTGGCAATTACTGATGCTAGGGGAGTTATTACTTATGTAAATGATAAATTCTGTGAAATTTCCAAATACGACAGAGAAGAACTGATTGGGAAAACCCATCAACTCGTTAATTCAAGTTATCATTCCCAAGATTTTTTTCAAAACCTTTGGTCAACGATTCGTCAGGGAAAAGTGTGGCAAGGAGAAATCAAGAATAAAGCCAAAGATGGAACATTTTATTGGGTTGACACTGTTATCGTCCCATTTCTTGATAGTGAGGGAAAACCATTTCAATATTTAGCAATACGCTTTGACATTACTTTACGCAAACAAGCACAGGAAAAACTACAGCACCAAGTCTTTTATGACGCCCTTACAGGTTTACCCAATCGGCTCAAGTTTTTAGATTGTTTGAGTCAATGTATCAAGCGAGCTAAAACTAACTATGACTATCATTTTGCTGTGTTATATATCAGCCTGAATCGCTACCAACTGATTAAGTACAGCCTCGGTCACTACCAAGGCGAACAACTGCTCATTGAAGTAGCTTGTCGTTTGTTAACATACTTGTGTCCCGTAGATATGCTATCCCGAGTAGGAGAAGAAGAGTTTGCCATCTTGCTAGCCTATACTCCCAATGCACAGGATGCAGAGTTTGCAGCAAAACGTATCCATCAAGCTATGAAATTACCTTTTAAACTTACAGAATCTGTGGAATCTTGTACTGCCAGCATTGGCATTGTTCATAACGAAATTGGGTACACCCAAGCTGAAGACTTTCTACAGGCAGCAGATACTGCAATGCATTATGCTAAAAAGCAAGGAGCATCGAACACAGCAGTATTTAATACGAATATGCAGTTACAAGTTGTTGCCAGACTGCAAATGGAAGCAGATCTTGCTCAAGCAATTCAACTCCAAAAGTTACATCTCAACTATCAGCCTATAGTGTCACTGGTAACTGGAGAAATCACTGCTTTTGAAGCGTTGGTACGATGGCAGCACCCCAAACACGGGCTGATTTCCCCAAATGATTTTATTCCGGTTGCAGAAGAAACAGGGTTAATTATTCCCCTCGGTCAGTGGGTTTTAATGGAAGCTTGTCGGCAATTACGTCACTGGCAAGATAAATTACCCAAACGCTTGCCTGTTTCAATGAGTGTGAATTTATCCGGTATTCAATTGGTTCAAACCGATTTGGTAGAACAAATTGACCAGATTTTACAAGCTGTTGGTTTGAATGGCTCTTTTTTAAAGATAGAAATTACTGAAAGTGTTTTAATGAATAACGCTGATACAGCCTCCGACGTTTTAAAGCAACTGCAAGAAAGACAAATTCAACTGTTGCTTGATGATTTTGGTACTGGTTATTCCTCACTATCATACCTACACTGTCTTCCCATCAATGCCTTGAAGATTGACCGTTCGTTCATCCGTCAAATAGCTGTTGGAAGTAAAAATTCCGATATAGTGAGGACAATTGTTAACTTAGCTCGCAGCTTGGAGTTAGATGTCATTGCAGAAGGAGTGGAGACAGAAGAGCAGTTTATCCATTTGCGATCGCTAGGATGTGAATATGGGCAAGGATACTTTTTCTCTAAAGCACTCAATAGCGAAGCTGTTACCGCCTTAATGAGCGCAAACCGTTGACTCTTTGCCCTCAATTATTTTTCAATAAAATCTCCAACTCGCAGTATAAAAAAACAAAGAATTTACGAATATTTTTAGGTAGTGTACCTGGACAATACCTCAAGTATATTTCAAAAATATTATCATAATTATACAACAGCTTAATATTAATTAATTTTTTAAGTAGAAATTCTAAAAAATTAATTAAACTTGGAGATTTTTCTATTTTCAGCACTTAGTTATTGGTCGGAATCATTTATTATTTATATACACAGTTCTTTTCTAAAAAATCTGTTTTATTAATTTTCGTTAATATATCAATTGATAGTAATTGATGTGTACAGAGAAGCTTTTTTAGCCTTGAAAATCCATAGAATAGTTATGAACAGTTTTGTTATTCAGTGTAGTCAAGAATTAGAGCCATGTTTGTGTAATCTGGAAAAATTAACCGAACAGAAGGTCAATATTCTTCTTGTGGATAACAGCGTAGCTAATTTACTTCTTTTAGAAGAAAAACTGAATCAATTGGAACAAAACTTTATTGGAGAGACTCAACACTCAAACTCAGAGTTCTGCAAGTAATAATAATACATCAAGCGCGGAGAGCAGAGCGGGTAACTCTGCATCAAGTAATAAGATAGAAAATCCT